>CAZLEC010000101.1:6681-10608 GCA_964558245.1 uncultured Burkholderiales bacterium
TCGCTCGTGACCTTGGCGTCTTGCGCGGCGACAGCCTGCTCGAGGATCTTCTCCAACGTGTTCCCGATGTTGGCGCTCGGGATCGGGATCGGCAACACCATGCTGCCGGCCACGACCTCGTAGTCGTCGGTCTGCACCTGCGCGAGGTTGATCGTCGCCGACGACGTGGCAACCGGGATCCGGCGCTGCTCGACCGTCGGCTCCGACGGGAACCGGGCGTCGAAGGTGTGATCGGGCGAGCTGAACGCGACGCCGTGACCGGCCACGAACGCGCTCGTTCCCGACGGGAGCGGATCGTTGTTCATCACGCGGTCGACGGCCACCCAGCCCAGGGCCATCGACACGGCCGAGATGAGCGCGAGCACCACGCGCGGCGCCGATCGCTTCGGCTTGACCGCGACCGCCGACGACGAAGGAGTCCAGTAGTCGCGCTCGATCGGGGTCCGGCCGAAGTCGGGAGGCGGGGGCGGGGCGCCGTACGGGCCCGGGGCGGGGGGAGGTGGCGCAGCCGCGTACGGAGACGCGGGCGCGGGGATCGGCGTGTAACCGGCCGACGGTGCCGGCGGCGGGTACGACGGTGCGGGCGCAGGGCCACCCATCGGGGCCGACAGGAACGACGGTGTCGGCTGCGCGGCCGGTCGCGCCTGAGGGCCGGGAGCCGGCGCGGGCGCGCCGACCGGAGCGGGGGCGCCGGCGACGCTCGTGAGCTCGGCTCCGCAGTGCTTGCAGGCATCGCCGTCGCCGAACAACAGGTACCCGCACGCCGGGCATTTCCGCATGCGGCGATATCGGGCGTGAGGGCGCGCCCCTGAACCGCGGTCTTGCGCAATGCGACATTGGTCACACGCGGAACCGCCCGACCCGGAGGCTCCGCGCTCAGCCGAACGTGTACGTGACAACCGACGTGGGCGGCAGGCGTACCAGCCAGGCTCCCGTGTCGGTGCGAGGCGGCAGCGGGGCCGGGGCCAGGCCGTGGGCCGGGTCGGTCACGACCGCGCCGGTCACGGCACCAGGGCGGCCGGGCAGGCCGACGCCGAACGACGCGCTCGACGCCGACTCGTTCCACGCCACGAGCGTCCACTGCGTGCCCGAGGAGAAGGCCATCGCGTGCACACCACCGGGCAGGCCCGTCACCGCGTGGCGCACCGCTCCGGGCCGCACGTAACGGCTGAACTGTCCGAGCACGAAGAACCGCTTCGTCGTGAAGATGCTCGTGACGCCGTCGGCCGGGCCGTGCTGGTCGTAGTAGAGCAGCCCGTCGTTGAACCCCTTGGTGTTCACGCGGGTCGGGCACGCGGGGTCGGCCTTCGGATCGCAGCCGAGCACGGGCGACAGGGCCGTCCACCAGTACCAGGCGCTGTCGCCGGCGACCGTGAGATCGGCCTCGATTTGATCGGCGAGCCAGAAGCCCTGCGTCATCGTCGGGTCGTATTGCGCGCCGAAGCTCGACGCGACGCCGCCCGATCCCTTGTAACAGCAGATCTCCGTCATCCAGGTGGGCGTGCCGAAGCGCGCCGCGATCGGGGGGACCAACTTCCGCAGCGCGTCGGTGGGGAAGTCGTAGGTGTGGTGCGCGACCGCGGCGACGTAGTGAGCCGTGCCCGGAACCGCGAGCCACTCCGGTGCCTCGGTCGAGAGGATCGCGTCGGCGGTGGTCTCGTCGGCGATCACCTTGGCGTACGGCGCGTCGCGCGCGAGCGCCTTCCCCAGTGCTTGCACGACCGCGGCGCGCTGCGGCACCGGTACCTGCATACCCTCCTGGCCGCAGTCGGCGAACGAGTTGTCGGGCTCGTTCATCGGGCTGACGTATCGCAACGTGATGTGGTCACGATCGTGCAGTGTCCGTACGACTCCGGCGAGATAGCTCGCGTACGCCGATTCCAGGCCGGGCTTCAGGTTGCCTCCGCACGCCTTGCCGTTGGTCGTGAACTGCGGTGGTGCGCTGTTGACGAACCCGGTGAGCACCGGCACGTGCGCGTCGCTCGCGTCGCGAAGGAACGTGAGACCCGCCGAGTCGCCGGCCGGCTCCGACGGCGCGCGGTCGGGCGGCTTCACACCTCGGCCGCCCCCTCCGATGTTGTAGCGGTAGCCCGAGAGCGCGATGCCAACGGGCGAGAACAACATCTGCGCGACCTGCTGCTGGACGCGCTCGGGGAACTTCGCGAGATCGATCGGCCACCACGCGCCCGATGCGCCGAAGCCCTGGATGGTCTGCGCCGCGACCGGGCTGACCCGCGCGACGGTCAGGCCCGCCGGTGTGGCGACCGTGGGCGCAGGGCTCGCGACGCGGGTGGAGGTGGGAGCTCCGGGCTTCGCCGCGTGCGACGACGACGACGAGCACGCGCCCGCGAGCACGACCGACACCACGAGCGCCACGCACACGTTCACGCTGCGGCCGCCGCTCATCCGGGTGATGATGACACGACGATCAGATCGCCGCGAGCCCGGCGATCGCCTCGCGGAGCCGCCGCCGTTCGTCGGCGTCGTTGGCGGCCTCGAGCAGCTGCTGGAGCGCGGGCCGCCAGCGCGCCGCGAGCTCGCCGGCCGCGCGCGCCGGGTCGCGAGACGCGCACGCGAGCGCCGACAGCTGGGCGTCGAGCAGGCCGAGCTGGTACTCGACCTCCGTGTAGCGCGCGACGACCGTCGGGAGCCGCTCGGCTTTGCTCGGCGGGTAGTCCGTGCCCTCGACGAGCTCGAACGGCTCGCAGCGGAACAGGCCGGCCAGGAGCGCGACCGTGCGTTCGCCGGGGATGCTGCGGGCGGTCTCGATGTGCGAGAGCGCGACGCGAGAGATGCCGACGCGGTCGGCGAGCTCCGCCTGGGTGAGCCCGCGATCGGTGCGCAGCTGCGCGATCCGCTCCCCGAGGCGCTCGACCATGCGGTCAGTCTGCCAAGCCGGCGCCGCGGAAGATGCTCAGTGAGTTGGCAGACAGTGGCTCCGGATCCGCGTAGAAGTGTGGGCATGACAACACCCATGCGTGCGTTGATCACCGGCATCACCGGCCAGGACGGCTCCTACCTCGCCGAGCTCCTGCTCGAGAAGGGCTATGAGGTCGTCGGGATGGTGCGGCGCAGCTCGACCGTCAACTTCGAGCGCATCGCGCACATCCAGGACCGGCTCACGTTGGTGTCGGGCGACCTCCTCGACGAAGGATCGATGATCGCGGTCGTCAGCGAGCACCGCCCGACCGAGATCTACAACCTCGCCGCGCAGAGCTTCGTGATGACGAGCTTCTCGCAGCCCGTGCTCACCGGTGATGTGACCGCGCTGGGTGTGACCCGCCTGTTGGAGGCGATACGCATCGTCGATCCCGACATCCGGGTGTACCAGGCGAGCTCGTCGGAGATGTTCGGCAAGGTCGTGGAGACGCCGCAGACCGAGCGCACGCCGTTCTATCCGCGCTCGCCTTACGGCGCGGCGAAGGCCTACGGCCACTGGATCACGGTGAACTACCGCGAGAGCTACGACCTCTTCGCGGTGTCGGGGATCCTGTTCAACCACGGTTCACCGCGACGCGGGCTCGAGTTCGTGGAGCGCAAGGTGAGCCACGCCGTTGCCGCGATCGCGAACGGCGATGCGTCGGAGGTCAGACTCGGGAACCTCGACGCGCGGCGCGACTGGGGTTACGCGGGTGACTACGTGGAGGCCATGTGGCACATGTTGCAACAGCCCGAGCCGCGTGACTACGTGGTCGCGAGCGGCAACACGCACTCCGTGCGGGAGCTGTGCGAGCTGGCGTTCGCCCGCGCCGGCCTCGACTGGCAGAAGCACGTCGTGGTCGACGAGCGGTTCTACCGGCCGGCCGAGGTCGATCTCCTCGTGGGCGACGCGGCCAAGGCGCACGCCGAGCTCGGGTGGTCGCCGACGACCACGTTCGAAGGGCTCGTGCACCTGATGGTCGACCACGACCGCGCCGCGCTCGGGTA
>CAZLEC010000102.1:0-10503 GCA_964558245.1 uncultured Burkholderiales bacterium
CTCGGGCGCGAGCGCCCCGACTGGGAGCTGTCACTCGGCTCGCTGGCCATCGCGATCGCCCATCGGCCGGAGCGATTCCTCGACAAGGAACGCTGGGCCATGGACTGGTACTACCCGATCCTCGCGGGTGTGTTGCGCGGCCACGCAGCCGAAGCGCGCGTCGCGTCGCGCTGGGACACGTTCGTCGCGCCCGGCCGCGGTGTGCGTTGCGTCTCCGACCAACCGTGGATCACCGCGGCCGAGACCTGCGAGCTCGTGATGGCGCTCGACTCGATCGGGCTGCACGACCGAGCGCGCGACCTGTTCGCGTCGGTCCAGTTCCTGCGCCACGACGACGGCAGCTACTGGACCGGGATGAACTTCCCCGACGACCGCTTCCACGAGCCGGGCGACTACTACACCCCCGAGCAGCCCACCTGGAACAGCGCGGCCGTGGTGCTCGCGGCCAACGCGCTCGGCGGGAGCGGTCCGACCTCCGGCCTGTTCCGTGGCGAAGGTCTTCCCGCCGGACTGACCGCGCAGGAGCTCATCGACGCGGGGGCTGCGATCGAGGCCGCCCGCTCGGAGCGCGAATCCCGCTGAGTCGCGTCGGGTCCCGGTTCGCTCGACGCGGACCACCGCCTA
This sequence comes from uncultured Burkholderiales bacterium, assembly GCA_964558245.1. Taxonomy (GTDB): domain Bacteria; phylum Actinomycetota; class Acidimicrobiia; order IMCC26256; family PALSA-610; genus JBBQER01. Next base: position 625 of record CAZLEC010000102.1, read on the forward strand.
CCGCGCCACAGCCACCTGCAGGATCAGCGCGCCCGCGATCGCGACGAAGCACACGACGTGGTCGCGGAGGATCATCCGGGCGAGACCGCTCTGACGCTCTGCGGAATCGGTTTGCGCGCCGAGTCGGATCGCGTTGCGCACGGTCCGGGCCGCGGCAAGACCGATACCGAGCGCGGTGAGCGCCAACGACGGCCACGCGACCCACGCGCGCACGTCACTCCGAACGATCTCGCCGACGAGACCTACCAGCGCCGCGAGCATCGCGGTCGCGACGAGCCGGTTCATGGGCCGAGCGGTCGTCGTGACGCGCCGGTAGTAGGTGGCGATCGAGTCGCGGACCTCGGCGGGGAGCTCGGCATCGTGATGCCCGCGCACCTGGACGTCGAACATCAGGTCGAACCACAGCACCGCGAGGAGGAAGCCGACACCGGCCGCGGCAAGCGCGCGCATCGGACGAGTCTTGCAGGGCGGCGATCACTCCGACCGCAGCGCGACACCGGGCCGGGTCCGCGCCGCGAACACGGCAGGAACCGACGCGACGAGATTCACGAGCACGAGCCCGCACGGCACGCTGACGATCAGCGCCAGCACGGGGAGATCGGGGCTCGCCGACACGCCGAGGCCGTCGGCGACCAGCCGCCACAGGACGCGGCCGACGATCAACCCGGTCGGGATCCCGACCGCGAAGCCGACGACCGCGAGGGTCGTGGCCTGCCAGGCCACCGTCGCGTGCACTTGGCGACGCGTGAACCCGAGGGTCTTGAGGAGCGCGAGATCGCGGCCGCGCCGGCGCGTCGCCGTGACCAGTGCGTGGCCGACTGCGACGAGCGCCAGACCGCCGAGCAACACTGCGAGCGTGACCGGCAGCCAGCTGATCTGGTGGATCCGCTGGACTTCGATCGGGACGGTCGGCGCGCCGGGTGCGTCGAGCTTCGCCAGCGCGGTGATGCGACGCTCGACCACCGCGGGCGCGCTTCCCGGCGCGAAGCGACCGACGAGGTAGCGGTTCGACGACGCGTTGTCGTCGAAGATGCGCGACAGCCCGGCGCCCGTGAACGCCGCACCGTCGGAGAGGGGTTGGGCGTCGCCGAACACCGGGAACAGGGCGCGGCCGACGATCCGGTAGGTGACCGGTCCGTGCGGCCCGCGCGCGTCGACCGTGTCGCCGACGCGCTTGTGCAACGCGTCGAGAGTCAACGCGCCCAGTGCCACCTCGTCAGCGGTCTGCGGCGCGTGTCCCTCGGTGATGCCCGGATCGATCGTGCCCCGAATCGGCGTGTAGCCCCAACCCACGACGGGCCTTCCGCCCACCTGCGCGCCGTCTTCGCACACGGCCGCGACCGCGTCGACACCTTCGACCTTGGTCAGGCCCAAATCGTTGCTTCCGCAATCCTGCGCCGAGTTGCTGAAGCCCGAGTCGGCCACGCTGAAGCTCCAGTTGGCGCCGTAGCGAGCCGGCGTCGCGACGACGGTGTCGAGACTGGCGGAGAACACGAAGACCGCGGTGACGCCGAGCACGCCGAGCACGGCACCGAGGTACGCGGACCGCACCGGCACCGCCGTTCGCCCGCTCCCGGCTTCGAGCGCCATACCCAGCCCGTTCGTGACACTCGGCGGGGCGCCCGCGCGAGACGCCGCGCTGACGACCTTCGACGCCCGGCGGCGCGAGCGCGTCGGCTCCGCGAGCGCCGCCCGTCCGGTGGTTCGGTACATCGCGAACGAGGCGATCACGAGCACGACCGCGATCACCGCGACGAAGCCGGCAACGAGCACGACCCAGTCCGCGTGAAACCCGACGCTCGGGTCGGCCGCGCGCGCGACCCCCACGGGAAACAGCGGCGACAACGCGACGCCGCCGAGCACCGCGAGCAACGCGCCCGCGGCGCCGATCAGCCCCGCGAGTGGCGCCATCGCCAGGAGACGCTGCGCGCGGGTCACACCGAGGGCGCGCAGCGTCGCCTGGTCGACGCCGACCCGTGAGAGCTCGCGGCTCAACACGATCGCGAGCGCCACGATCCCGGCGAGCGCGGCGACGCCGGCGAGGATCCAGAGTGCCAGCGTGAGCACGTTGATCGCGTCGCCCGCGCCCTGCGTCGCGTTGGTCGCTCCCTGCGGGCTTACGCCACCGTTGCTCCGGAAGATCTGCTGTACCCCCGCGGTCACGCGCTTGACGTCGGGCGCTCCGTGCACGGTCCGCACGTCGAGGAGCACGCCGAAGTTACCGATGCGGTCGAGATAGGTACGGTTGAACGCGGGCGTGAGCAAGAGGAGCCCGCCCTGCACGGCGTCGTCGCCGAGGTCGAGCGGGCGCCGCAGGATCCCGACGATGCGCAGTCGCACGGCCGGGCCGGTTGGACGCGGAGGCGGACCACCGCGCCCGGTGGCCGCGACCCGGAACTCCGCGGGCGTGTACGACGCGAGATCAAGGTGTCCGCCGATCCGCAGGTGGTACTTCGCGGCCAAGGGCTCGTCGACCGCGAGCTCGTCGGCGGCCAACGGATTCGCCGCCCGCCCGGAGACGACGCGTGGCCGCTCGACCTCGTTGCCCTCTGCGCCGTCGACCGCGGCCGCGATTCCCGAGCCCTCGGGCAGCCCCTTCGCGTTCACCGCGAAGAACCGGACCTCGCCGACCGCGGCCACGCCGGGGAGGTGGCGCACCGCGCGGAGCTGCGCGGGTGTGGGTGTGTAGCTCAGGCCGCCGGGCAGGAACGATACGTCGGCCGACCGGCTGAACGCGGTGAACCGGGGCAGGGCCGTCCCGCTTCGGCGCGCACCGGCCGCGGTCGCGAGCACGATCGCGCCGATCGCGCCGACCAACAGCGCGAGCGCGACTCCACCGCGCCAGCGGCGCTTGATCTCGCTCCACGCCAGCACGCGGACTGCCCGCACCTCAGGTCCGCTCTGCCGCGATCACTCATCGCATTCGATCGGGAACTCACAGCGAAGGCAAGGGAGCACGCTCACCCCCGGCGGGGGTAATAGCACCCCGGCGCCGGCTACCCGAGCGTTCGGTCATCCGGGTCGTATCCGAGGCTGACCATCACGTCTCGGTGGGCGCCGACGAGCAGCTCGACCTGCGCGGCCGACAACGCCGTGCGCCAATCACCTCGGGACACGCGCCGCGACTGCTCGGTGCTGGTCGCCGGCCGGAGCCGGGCCGAAGCGTTGTTGGCCACGGCCTGCTGCGTGTCGCCGAGCGGCTCGAGCTCACATTCGCCGAACAAGGCGGCGAATCCGGCGTCGGGCGCCGCGAGCAGATCTTCGTAGTGGAGCCGGTGCGTGATCGGTGACTGCCACCACTGTGGAGTCAACGACAGCAAGAGGCGAGCACGCGGGCCGACCGCCCACTCCAGGAACGCGGGATCAGCTCCGTGCGCGCCGCGCAGCGACTCTTCGTCGCCTTCGTGACCGTCGAGCCAGGTAACTCCTGCGTGGTCGTCCTGGGAGAAGTCGAGGATCGAGAGCAACACGTCGAGGGGGTGGCGCGCGACGCTCACGACCGTGATCCCCTGCTCCCGCAATGCGCGCTCGAGAACCCGCGTGCGCGACCACGAGAGCTGGATGACGAAGCGTTCGGGCAGCTCGTTCCAGTCGAGGTCGGCCGGATGCATCGCCGGGAGCTCCTCGGCGCGGAGCACCTCCGCGACCACCTTCCGGACCCAGCCGCTCCCCGCCCGCGGGGTACCGACCAGCGCGAGTCGCGCCGGTGCGGGCGGGCGGATGGTCGACGGCAGGCGCTCGCGCATCGTGCGGTCGAGCCCGATCACCGGCGCGACCTCGCCCGGCTGGAGCTCGGCCTCCAGCGTCGCGACGTAGGTGCTCACCTCTTCCTCGAGCTCGCGGTGGCGTTCGACCTCGTCCTCGAGCTTCGCCACGTAGACGCGGAGCCCCTCGATGCCGTCTCGCATCGCGGTCATCGCCGCCGGCTCGTACTCGTCGAGCACCGACGCGGGCACGAGCGTCGTCGCGATCGCTTCGTCGTCTTCGTGAGCGAAGAAGAGATTGATGCCGTCGAAGCAACGTTCGCGATAGTGCTGCGACTCGAGAATGGAGCGCCAGCTCGCGTCGCTGCGCTCGCGGCTCCACGGTCGGATGCTCTCGATCACGATCACCCGCGGACGCCAACGAACGAGGTCGACGCCTGCGAGCACGTCGCCTTCGCTCCCCTCCACGTCGATCTTGAGGAAGTCGATCGTCGTCACGCCGTGCTCGTCGAGAAGGCTGTCGAGCGTCCTCACGGGCACGGTCTCCACCGTGAACTCGTATCCGCGTTTGCGAAGGAACTCGATGTCGTCGGCATCGATGGTCGAGAGGTCGGCGTCGCCTTCGACGACGTACAGGTCGGTCGACCCATCGAACGCTCCGACGGCCAGCTGGAGGTTGACGTCACGCGGCCGCGCTTGCTCGAGGAGCGCAATCGCGTCGGCGCGGGGCTCGATGTTGATCCCGTGCCAACCGAGATCGTAGAAGTGCTTGGTGACCGAGGAGATGTCGGGGTGGCCGGCGCCTACGTCGACATAGAAGCCGGACGCCGCGGGAAGCGCGCGGGCCAGCACGACATCTTCGGCATTCTGCGCGTACGAGATCACCTCAGGCCGACACCGCGATCTACCCGCTGACGACGCGGGCGGCTCGTCGGAACAACGCAGACAGGATGCGATGCCTTCTCGCCCACGAGGTGACGCGTTGCACCGCGCGATAGGAGACTCGTTGCCGCTCGGCGTCGAGCTCGGCCCGCGCGAGATCACGCTCGCGCTGGAACCAGTCGACGGCCCGCTGATGCTCCGCGACCCGCTCGCGCTCGACCGCGAGCGCTTCGGCGCTCCGCTCGATCTCCTCGGTCAACTGCTGGTGCTCGGCGGCGAAGCGATGCTCCTCGCTCTCGAGATGCCCCTGCAACCACTCGATTTGGCGCTGGTGCTCGAGCACACGCTGTTCGAGGGTGGCGTTGTAGGCGAACCTGACTTCGAGCTCGTGCCGCTGCGAGCTGAGCTCCAGCTCGCGGATGCGCTCCCGTTCGATTCGCTCCGAGAGCTCCGCTTCGAGCTCGCCGACCCGTTCGCGCAACTCCCAGTCGCGACGCGTGAGATCCGAACCGACCGTCTCCGAAGTGTGAACGACGCGTTCCCAGCTGTCTGTCACCGAGCCACCTCAGCTTCCTTCGCGGACGAGCACGCCGACCGGACGATGGCCGGCCACAATCCGACGCCCGACTGCTGAATGCCCGAAGCATCGTGCTGAGCGAAGGTTAACTGCCGCTGTCGCTCCCATGTCGGTTGGTCCGTGAGGAGCGCGATCACCGCGTCGGCGAAGGCTGCGGCTTCGTTCGCCACCCAGACCGCCGACCGCAACCCTTCGTCGAGGCCGGTCGCGGCCTCCTCCGTGGACACGACCGGCACGCCGTACTGCACGGCCTCGACCGTCTTGAGCTTCACCCCGGCTCCGAACCGGGTCGACGAGATGATCACGCGCACCTGGTTGTAGAACGCACGGAGATCGCGCACGCCACCGACGAAACGCACTCCGCTGCCGTCGAGCCACGCGACGTCGGGCGGCGGATTGGCTCCGGTGACGAGGAGCCGGCAACCCGGAACCGACGCGCGCACCCGTGGCATGACCTCCCGCACGAACCAACGCAACGCGTCACAGTTGGGCGAGCCCGGCCCGGCCGCCCACCCGGCGACGAAGCCGAGGTCGGCGCGCTGCTCGAAGCCGGCGGGTGTGGGTTCGGGCGCCTCGAAGAACGGGGCGATCACGCGCACCGGTACGTCGGTGACCTCGCGCAGCTCGGCCGCCTCGAGCTCCGAGATGCACACGACGGAGTCGGCTGCCTTCACGACCAGGTACTCGCGCGACTTCACCTCGGCGGCTTCCGCGAGCAGCGCGTCGCGGCGCGCGGGGTCGGGTTCGACCTCGGCCTGCAGCGAGAGCCGACGGTGGAACAGCGACTCGGCGTCGTAGATCACGTGCGCGTCGGGGAGGTAACGAGCGAGCAGATCTCGGGTCAACTCCCCGTTGTGCGGACGCGAGATGACAACGACGTCGTAATCGACCCCGGCGGTCGACAGGTGCTGCTCGAGGTCGCTGATCACGCGAACCGCACGCAGCGCGAAGAAACTCGGGAGCGGCCGCGGCTGCGTGCTCGGATAGAACGCGACGTGGATGTCGGGCTCGCGCTCGAGCATCGAGAGCGTGTCGTACATGCGGCCGAATCCGGAGCCGAGACTCGGGTCGGGCAGCTGGTCGTCGATCACGAGCACCCGTATCGGAGCGCCCATCGCCTTCCACAACGCGCGTTCCTCGGCGCCTTTCGGCTCGCGCGTCTCGAGCACGCGTGACCACCGGCTCACGAACGTCTCGCGCGCGCGCCGGAACAGGAACTGGCGAAAGTCGATCGCGGTGCTCGCGGATCGGGCGTGCCGCACCGCCGAGAGAGGCTGGTACCACACCTCCCAGCCGGCTTCGACGACGCGCAGGCAGAAGTCGACGTCTTCGAAGTACGCCGGGTAGTACGCCTCGTCGAGCCCGCCGAGCTCGTCCCACACGTCCTTGCGGATGAGGAGCGAACCACCGGACGAGTAGTCGACCTTGCGCTCGAACGCATGCAGGCCGGCCGGCGCGCCGGCGCCGACCGCGTCGGTCGTGCCGTCCGACCACAGGAGCGCACCGGCCTCCTGCAGACTCCCGTCGGGATTGAGATACGTGCTTCCGACGACCGCGGCGCGCGGACGACGCTGCGCCGTCTGAACCAACGACTCGAGCCATCCCCGCTGCACCACGCAGTCGTCGTTGAGCAGGACAAGATAGGCGCCGCGCGCCCGCTCGGCGGCATAGTTCACGGCGCCGCCGAATCCGAGATTCGACCGGAACGGGAAGACCCGGGCTCCGGAGACCCCGTTCTCGATCTCACCGGCGAGCCGCGGCGTCGGGTCGTTGAGCACGACGATCACCTCGTAGGTGACGCCGGACACCGTGTCGCCGATCGACTCCAGGCAGGCCGCCAGCATCGGCGCGTCGCGCAACCCGATGACGATCACGGTCGCGCTCGGAGCGGGTTCGTACCGGAAATCGACCACGAAATCGCGACGATAGCGGGGACCGGGCAAAGCGACCCGGATCCCGAGGGCCGGTGTCAGCGGCGCAGCACGCGTAGCGAACCGGTCGTCGAGACCGGTGAAAAGCCGTCGGCGACCGCCCGCCGCCACACGTGGAACGGCGCCTGGCCGCCGTCGGCGGGGTCTTCGAACACGTCGTGGATCGCGAGCACCCCACCGGGCGCGACCCGCGGCGTCCACTCCTCGTAGTCGGCCATCGCGACGTCTTCGGCGTGGCCGCCGTCGATGAAGAGGAATCCCAGCGGCGTTCGCCACGCGCGCGCCACCGGCACCGAGGGTCCGACGACCGCCACCACGACGTCTTCGAGCCCGGCGGCCTGGATGGTGCGCCGGAAGAACGGCAGCGTGTCCATCCGGCCGGAGTCCGGATCCACGACGTCGGGATCGTGATGGTCCCAGCCGGCCTGGTTCTCCTCCGACCCTCGGTGGTGGTCGACGGTGAAGCACACGGTGCCGGACTCTCGGGCGGCGGCGCCGAGATACACCGCGGACTTGCCGCAGTAGGTGCCGATCTCGAGCAGCGGGCCGACGGCGCCACCGGCCACCGCGGCATCGTGCAGCGCCAGGCCTTCGGCGTCGGGCATGAAACCCTTGGCCGCGCGTGCGACCTCGAGGAGTTGTGCGTCGATCGGCATCGACGCGCAGGCTAGCCAGGCGCGTATTCGGGCGAGCGAGCCGGACCGGGGCGCCGGTCAGATGCGGGGTTGTTCCACCCAGCGCCCGAACACGGAGGCGAGCGACTCGACGATCTCACCGAGACTCGCGTACGCGCGAGCCGCGTCGAGCAACGCCGGCATGAGGTTGACGGTGGGCTCGGCCGCATCGGCGCGCACGCGGCCGAGCGCGCGCTCGACGGCACCGTTGTCACGCTCGCCCCGCACCTTTTCGAGACGGCGCCGCTGCTCCTCCTCGACCTCGGGCCCGATTCGCAGCGTCTCGGGCGGCGCGTCGTCGTTCCCCTCGAGGAAGGCGTTCACGCCCACCACCACGTGGCGGCCCGCGTTCAGCTTGCGCTCGAGCTCGTACGCGGAGTCGGCGATCTCCGACTGGTACCAGCCTTCCTCGACGCCGCGCACCGCGCCGTCGAGCATCGAGCCCGCGCCCATCGCCTCGATGCGCGCGAAGATCGCCTCGGCGCGCGCCTCGAGCTCGTCGGTGAGCGCTTCGACGTACCACGAGCCGCCCAGCGGATCGGCGACGTTCGCGACCCGCGCTTCGTTCGCGAGCACCTGCTGCGTGCGCAGCGCGATACGCGCCGCGCGCTCGGTCGGGAGCGCGAGCGTCTCGTCCATCGAGTTGGTGTGCAGGCTCTGCGTGCCACCGAGCACGCCGGCGAGCGCCTCGACCGCGGTGCGCACGATGTTGACCTCGGGCTGCTGCGCGGTGAGCGACACCCCCGCGGTCTGCGTGTGGAAGCGCATCTGCAGCGAACGCTCGCGCACCGCGCCGTAGCGATCTCGCAGCCAGCGGGCCCAGATCCGGCGCGCGGCGCGGTACTTGGCGATCTCCTCGAAGAAGTCGATGTGCGCGTTGAAGAAGAACGACAGACGCGGCGCGAACGCGTCGACGTCGAGGCCGGCCTGTAACCCGAGCTCCACGTACGCGAAACCGTTGGCGACGGTGAACGCGAGCTCCTGCGCCGCGGTCGAGCCCGCCTCGCGGATGTGGTAGCCGGAGATCGAGAGCGGGTGCCAGCGCGGCATCTCCGCAGTGCAGAACCGCATCGTGTCGGCGACGAGCCGCAACGACGGGCGCGGCGGGAAGATGAACTCCTTCTGCGCCTGGTACTCCTTCAGGATGTCGTTCTGGAGCGTGCCCCCGATGCGTCCGCGCTCGACGCCGGCCGACTCCGCGTTGGCGACGAACATCGCGAAGATCACGGCCGCGGGACCGTTGATGGTCATCGACGTCGTGACCGCGCCGAGGTCGACACCCCGGTAGAGGTCTTCCATGTCGGCGAGCGTGTCGACCGCGACGCCGCACCGCCCGACCTCGCCGAGCGCGAGCTCGTCGTCGGAGTCGCGACCCATGAGCGTCGGGAGGTCGAACGCGGTCGACAGACCGTCGCCTCCGGCGGCGAGCAGGTCGTGGAACCGGCGATTGGTGTCGAGGGCGGTGCCGAACCCGGCGAACATGCGCATCGTCCACAACTTCGACCGGTACATCGAAGCATGGGGCCCGCGGGTGTACGGGTACTGGCCCGGGAACTCGCCGCCGTCCGGGCCGTACACCGGCTCGACCGGCACGCCCGACATCGTGGCGAAGTCGGCTTCGCGCGCGACCGAGGCCTCGAAGGCCGAACGCCACTCGTCTCGCCGGGTCACCACTCCAGGCTACAAGCCGAGCATGCTCGTGACGCCGTGGTCGCGGCCGGCCGTGTAACCCCCGTCGACCGCGATGGCCTGCCCGGTCACGAAGGATGCGTCGGACGAGACGAGGAACGCGGCCACCGCCGCGATCTCGTCGGGACGGCCCAACCGGCGCAGCTTGTGCTCCTCGCGGATGTGGTCGCGGACGGCTTCGAGCCCGGGCATCCCGAACACGCCCTCGAGCATCGGCGTCTCGATGAAACCCGGACAGAGCACGTTCGAGCGAATGCCGGCCCGGCCGTAGTCGATCGCCAGGTTCTTCGTGAAGATCACCACCGCGCCTTTCGAGGCGTTGTACGAGCTCCCGCCCGCGGTGCCCTCGAGCCCCTCCACGCTCGCGATGGTCACGACGCTGCCGCGCTCGCCGTTGACCGGTTGTTGTTCGAGCATGCGCG
>CAZLEC010000103.1:0-10473 GCA_964558245.1 uncultured Burkholderiales bacterium
CGACGCAGAGCGGCTCGAAGCTGGCGTTGAGCAAGAGTGCCCGGGCCACCGGTACCCACCTCCTCGTTCGCGAGTCTACCGGCGACCCGCCCGAGCCGACATCCCGGTTACGGCAGCGCCGCGCACCACTCGAGGTACGCGACGAGATCGGCCGGCCGCGGCGCGACGCGCTCGCCGTACGCGGTCTCGAGGCGGAACCGGAGGTACTCCGCGTCGGGCAGCGGCAGGAACGGCGCGCGCCGCCACCATCGGGGCCGGGCGATGCGCAGAGCTTGACGTACCGCAGTCGGCCAGAGTCGCGGACGGATCGCCAGCGCCAATACCGCGCCCAGGACCCGGGCCACTTGACCATTGGAACGGTCTCGGCTCTTCAACCAAAAGACACGAGTCGTTCTCTCGGAATCAGTGCGCTCACGGTCGCGATACACGGCCACTTGCGGCACGGTAGCGTGGGCGGCTGTGGGCCCGTGCGGGGGCTGTCGGTCCTGCGCTGCTTCCTGGCCCCAGACGGAGGACGAGACCGGTGCAAACCGCGCCCCGCCCGGACAACTCGTTGGGCACCGAGGCAACCGAGAGCAACTCGTTTCGGGGATCCGACTCGAGCGGATTGGGAAGCTCGTTCAAGGAGATCTTCGACGCGCTTTCGTCGCAGATAGAGACGGTGATCCGCGGCAAGCGACGCGCGATCCACCTCGCGCTCGTGTGCATGTTCGCCGAAGGGCACTTACTCGTCGAGGACGTCCCGGGCGTCGGGAAGACATCCTTGGCGAAAGCCATCGCGCGCTCGGTCGGCGGCACGTGGCGCCGCATCCAGTTCACTCCCGACCTCTTGCCCTCCGACGTCACGGGCGTCTCGGTGTGGGACCGCGCGCGCGGCGACTTCGAGTTCCGCCCGGGCGGGATCTTCGCCAACGTGGTGCTGGCCGACGAGATCAACCGCGCGTCGCCCAAGACGCAGTCGGCGCTGCTCGAAGCCATGGAAGAGCAACAGGTCACGATCGACGCGAACACGTACGCGCTCCCGTCACCGTTCCTCGTCATCGCGACCCAGAATCCCGTCGAGCTCGAAGGCACCTATCCCCTGCCCGAAGCGCAGCTCGACCGGTTCCTCCTCCGGCTCCGGATCGGGTATCCCGATCGCGATGCCGAGCTCGCGATCCTCGACGCGCAGGACACGAGCGCGGTGTCGCCCGAGGATCTCGAACCCGTCACCGACGCCGATGTCATCGCGTCGTGGTCGCGCGCGCTCGGTCGCGTTCACGTCGCGCCGGAGCTGGCGGGCTACATCATCGACATCGTCGAGGCGACGCGCCATCATCGCGACCTCCTCCTCGGCGTCAGCCCGCGGGGCGCGCTCGGGTTGCAGCGGGCCGCGCGAGCGCTCGCGGCCAGCATCGGCCGGTCGTACGTCGTTCCCGACGACGTGAAGCTGCTGGCTTCGGCCGTGCTCGAGCACCGGCTCATGTTGTCGTCGGAGGCGATCACCCGGGGAGTGAGCGCGGCCGACGTGCTCGCCTCGATCCTCGAATCGGTGTCGGTCCCGACGGCGCACGGCCTCTGACGCCATGATCACCCGGCGCGGATGGGCGTTGATCGGCTCCGCCATCGGTCTGTTCGTAGCCGGCCGGATCCTCGGTCTCGTGCAGCTGGCCGTGCTCGCGTTGGTTGCGCTGCTCACGTTGATCGTCGCGGCCGTGTGGGTCCGGATGAGCGTTCCCCGGCTCGTCGCGAGACGCGAGCTCAAGGAGCGACTGCAAGTCGGCGTACAGGGCCGCGTCGACATCGTCGTGCACGCCATGGGCGCCACCGCGACGCTCGCCGTCAACGACGCGTTCGACGGGGGGCGCCGCGCCGCGCGCCTGCTGCTCGCCCCACTGCACGCCGGCGAGGAGGCACGCGCGGCCTACCGCTTCCCCACCGATCGGCGCGGCCGCTACGAAGTCGGCCCGCTGCGAGTGTCGGTGACCGACCCGTTCGCGCTGGTGCAGCGAACGCGCTTCGTGCTCGGCACCGAGGAGGTGATCGTCTACCCGCGGGTGCGCGAGGTCCTGCCGCCACCGGAGATGGGCGGACTCGACCTCGACCGCGAGCAACCCAACGTTCGGTCGCGCATCGAGCCGAGCGGCGAGTTCCACACCCTTCGCGAGTACACCCCGGGCGACGACCTGCGCCACGTGCACTGGAAGTCGACGGCCCGGCGCGGGCACCTGATGATGCGCCAGAACGAAGCGCGGAGGCGCACACCGGTGCTCGTGCTCCTCGACGTGCGGCCCGGTTCGCACGACCGCGCGTCGTTCGAGCGGGCGGTCGAAGCGTGCGCGTCGATCGTGACCGCGATCGAACGCGCCGACCGGCCCGTCGAGGTGATGCTCAGCACCGGCCAGATGATCGGGACCCCCGGCCGGCGCCATCTCGGCACCGTGATGGACGAGTTGGCCGTAGTGGAGCCGCACGGCCCGGAGCGCATCGCCGCCTCCGACACGCGCCGCCGCACCGGCGCGCTCGTCGCGATCGTCGGGCGCGTCCAGGCCAACGACGCCGCCGCGCTGGGGGTGCTCGTGCGCGACGGCGGTCAGCTCACCGCGGTCGCGTGCATGCCCGAGAGCACGAACCTGTCGTTGCGGTCGCGCCGCCTGCGCCGGCCGCTGATCGTCGCGAACGGAACCGAGCGACCGTTCACCGAGACATGGAACGAGGCCGTGGTCCGATGGCAGCCCCGCGCGCATCGATCGCCGTCAACGTCACCCGCGCCGGCCTGACCGTCGCGACCGCGTTCGCGCTGACCCGCGTGTTCGCGGGACGGTCGTGGGTGCTGGTGATGGCGCTCGCGGCGGTCGCACCCCCGGTGGTGCTCGCGTGGGCCCAGCGTCGGCACTGGCACGCGGCGCTGCGCGGCGCCGCGGTCGCCGTCGTGGGCGCGTGGCTCGCCGCGCTCGTCTCCGACCCGACCAGCTCGTTCGCCGGCATCCCGACGCGGGCAACCGCAGTGTCGCTCGGGCACGCGCTGACGCACGCGCCGCACACCCTCCGGGCGGCGGTCGTACCCGTCGCGCCAATTGGCTCGGCGCTCGTGCTCGCCTTCGTCGGCGTCTTCGTCGCGTCGGCGCTGTCGTACTGGATCGCGACGTCGCTCGACGCGCCCGTGGGCGCGTTCGCGCCGAGCCTGGCGCTCTTCATCGTCATCGCGGCCATGGGCAGCGGCGGATGGGTTGCGCCCACTGCGTTGTACGCGCTCGTGGCGCTCGGCTACCTCCTCGCGCTCGCACAGCACGACCTCGTGACCCGTCGCACCTGGTTCCACGCGAGCGAGCCGCGCGGCTCGAAGGTCGCGGCCGGCGGGGCGGCCATCGGGGCGGTGGCGGTCGCCATCGCGCTGATCGCGGGCCCGTCGGTTCCCGGCGCGAGTGGTGCTCCGCTGCTCGACTACAAGCATCTTCCGGGCGACAGTGAAGGCAACCTCCTCTCCGCGCCGCCGCCGATCCTGAGCATCCGCGACAAGCTGACGCTCGGACCCATACAGGAGCTGTTCACCGTCAGCGCCAGCCGGCCCGCGTACTGGCGCGTCATCGCGCTCGACTGGTTCACCGACGACAACGCGTGGGGTGTCAACAAGGCGACGGAGCAGCCCGCGACGAAGCTCGCCGCTCCCGCGCACCTCCCGCCCTCGACCGAGCTCCATCAGCGGTTCAACATCGAGAACCTCGATCCCCACTGGCTGCCGGCCGCGTACCAACCCGTCGCGATCAACCTCAAAGCCGCCCGGGTCGTGCCCGACTCGCTCACCCTGCTCGTCGACTCGAAGGCGACGCAGCACGGGCTCCTCTACGACGTCACGTCGCAGGTCCCGACACCCACCACCGCGCAGCTCGCGCACGCGCCCGGCGCGAATCCGCGCCTGATGAGCCAAGACCTCGAGCTGCCCGCCGATTTCCCCGAGCCGGTGCGCGCGCTCGCCCTCAGTCTCACCGAGCACGCCACCTCGCCGTACGCGCGCGGCGTCGCGCTCGAGAAGTACTTCCGGAGCGGCCAGTTCACGTACACGCTCAAGACCAATCTCGGCGACTCCCCCGATGCGATCTCCGAGTTCTTGTTCCACACCAAAGCCGGTTTCTGCGAGCAATTCGCGGCATCGTTCGCGGCGATGGCGCGCGCGGTCGGCCTTCCCGCTCGCGTCGCGGTGGGTTACCAACCCGGGCGACTCGAGGCCGACGGTCTCTTCCACGTGACCAACCGCGACGCGCACGCCTGGCCCGAGGTCTGGATCCAGGGCGCGGGCTGGATCCCGTTCGAGCCGACGCCGAAGTTCTCGGAGCCGACGCTCGGGATCGGCACCGGCGGCCCTGCGAAGCCGCCGAAGATCCAGACGCCGGCCACGACACCGAACTCGGCGGCGACACCCACGTCGGGTCCGGTCACGCCGACGGTCGCACCGGCTCCCGGCAGCAACGGTCAGCTGCAGCCACCCGTCCCGGTCACGCCGACGCACCACGGCGTGGAGAGAGCGGTCGCCGGAGTGGCGATCGCGGTCGGCATCATCGCGCTCGGGGTGCTGGCGTTCTTCGCCTTCGTGTCGTTCACGCTCTGGCGTCGGGGCCGGCGGCGCCGCGGCGACCACGACCCGAGGCAGCGCGTGCTGGGCGCGTGGGCCGAGGCGCTCGATCAGCTCAACCTCGCCGGAGTCCCGCCGAAACCGTCGGCAACCGCGTTGGAGTTCGCGTTGCGATACGCGCCCGCACACGGCGCGGGCGATTCCGGGCCGGCGTTTCGAGCTGGCGCGACTGCAGAGCGCCGCGATGTTCGCACGCGACGCGCCGTCGTCGGTCGAGGCCACCTACGCCTGGGAACAGGTCGACACGATCCGCGCCGCGACGCGACGCAACGTCGCCCGCTCCGCGCGGTGGCGCCGCCGTCTGCTCCAGTCGCTCCGGAAGCCCCCCGCGGAGACCCGAGCGCGCTAGCCAGGCGCAGATCCGCAGGCCCGGACCTCACCGACCCGCTGAGCACGGGCGATCGAGGGCCGGAGGTCGCAGCCGAGGGATTAACTGCCCGATTCCGTGAGCCGGCTCACGAAATCGGCGCGTTCGGCATCGAACGCCCGCACGTCGGCGTCGACGTCGGCCGCGACGCGGTCGACCGCGACGAACAGCGCGAGCTGACCGGCGTGCAACGCGTCGAGGATCTGGCCGTCGTCGTGACACGCCCACACGCTCCGGCCGTCGGTGACGATCCGGAGGCTCGCGAGGTCGTCGCCCGACTCGCGGACCCAGCGCACCGCCGCGTTGACGCGCGTCGACGACAAGCCGGCGTCGAGCAGCGACCGGACGACGCGCAGCGCCACGAGATCGCGAAACGCGTAGCCGCCGCCGTCGGCCGTCGGCGGCACGAGACCGCTGCGAGCCCAATAGCGCAGCTGCGAGACGGTGCAGCCGGCGAGCCGCGCCGCCTGCGCCGAGGTGTACGCCACGGCGGGCTCAGGATTCGTCGTTGCGGCGGAAACGGTCGCGCCACGCGCGGCCCTGATCGCCGAAGATCCCCCGCAGGCCGCCGCTCGCGCGCAAACCGCCGGTGAGGGTCTGGAGCCCGGCCTTGCCGAGCTTGCGCACGTTCCGCTCGATCACGAGGAGGCACCCGAGCATGATCAGGAATCCGACCAGCGCGATCACCGTGTAGTCGGCGAACGTCAGGATCAGGAGCACGAGCCCGGCCAGGACGCCGAGCGCCGCCCACCGGATCATCCGGGCCGCGTGGCGGTAAAGGGTGGTGCGGGAAACCTGCTCGACGAGACCGGGATCGGTCGCGTTGAGTTGCGCTTCGATCTCCTTCAGGATCTTCTGCTCTTCGTCGGAGAGCGGCATCATGTCCTCGTCAAGGGGCGGCGCTGGTGCAGGCTAGGGGACGCCGACCCGGGATCGGGCGTCAGGATCAAAATCGGGGGCTGACTCGGCATATTCATTCTCGCGCACACCGGAGGGGCCAACAACGCGAGAACAACGGAGATGCCCACCCGACCACTCAGGTCCCGAGATCGGCCGCGACCGGGACGCCCGCGGCCGCCGCCGACTGATAGGCCAGATCGACGAGGCGATGCGCGGCCAGGGCCTCCCCCGCGCCCGGGAAGCCGCCGCCGACCTGGCCGGGGCCGCGCGACGCCAGCCCGTCGAGGAAGCCCTTGGCCGCGGCGCCGTAGTGCGCGATCGACTTGGCGTACACCTCGGGGACGGTGAGCAGGCCCGCCCATTCGGGCACGTCGCTCACGACGTCGCGCACGCCGTCGCTGGTCTGCACGTGGAGGGGCCCGAGGTAGTCGTCGTCGGTCCAGAGGGCCGCTCCCTCGCAGAACACTTCGAGGTGGCGGCCCGACTCCCGGGTCAGCACCTGGTGCCAGACGCTCGTCAGCTGCGCGACCGAGCCGTCGCCGAACGCGAACGTGACCGCGGCGATGTCCTCGATGCCCGGATGCCCGAAGCGTGACGCCGTGGTCGCGCTGACCGCCACCGGGTCGCCGAGGAGCCAGTGCAACACGTCGACGTCGTGGATCGAGTGCTCGATGAGCGTGCCGCCCCCGGCTTGCGCGACGTCCTTGCGCCACGTCGATCCGTAGAACCCTTGGATCGGGAAGTACTGGTCGTCGCGCAGCACCGTTGCCATCGGGCGGCCGAACTCGCCGCCGGCGATGATCTCCGCCGCGGTTCGGAAGACCGGCGACCAGCGCAGGACGAGCCCCACCTGGTGCGGGACCCGCTCGAGCAGGGCGGCGACGCGCGCGGCCGCGGTCATGTCGGGTCCGAGGGGCTTCTCGCAGAACACCGGCAAACCGGCGCCGACCGCGAGCTCGACCGCCTCGAGGTGCGCGGCGGTCCAGGTGCAGACCCACACGACGTCGACGCCGGCCACGAGCTCGGCCAGCGAGGCGGCGGGTGCACCGCCGTGATGACGCGCGGCACGTTCGGCGCGCGCGGGATCGTCGTCGAACGTCGCGGTGAGCGCGGCGTCGATCAGCTTCGCCTCCGTGAGCTGTTGCAGCACGTATGCGTGCACGGTGCCGATGTGGCCGCACCCGACGAGTCCGATCCGCATCATCTCCCGGGTCTCCTGACGTCGTCGGCCAGGCTCGCCGGAACGACCGAACGGGCGCCGAAACGATCGCGCACCGCGTCGACCGCGCGCTCCACGGCGGCGCGGCGCCCGACGCGCGCGTCGTCCCGGGACACGTCGTCGTCGAGCAGGAGCACGCCCTGGGCCTCGGCAACCGGCTCGAGCTGCGAGAGCGACACGCCGAGGAGGCGGACGCCGCGGGTGCAGTCGCACGCGTCGAGCAGGTCGCGCGCGGTCGCTAGGAACACGGTGCTCACGTCGGTGGCCACCGGGACCGTCCGTGCCCGCGTCCTGGTCTCAAAGTTGCCGTACCGGATCTTGAGGGTCGCGGTCCGGGCCTGCATCCGGGCGTGACGCAACCGCGACGTGACCCGGTCGACCAATGCCACGAGCTCGCGATCACACGCCTCGCGGGTCGTCAGGTCGACCGCGAATGTCTCCTCGGCGCCGATCGACTTCACGACGTGCTCGGGAACGACCGCGCGCGGATCATCGTTGCGGGCGAGCGCGAACAGTCGCTGGCCGAGCGACTTGCCGAGCGCGGCGGTGAGCGTCGATTCGGGAAGGGCTGCGACCTCGCCGATCGTGTGCACCGCCATGCGGTCGAGACGGCGCAAGGTGGCCGGCCCCACACCCCACAGGCGCGACACCGGCAGCGGGGCGAGGAACTCGACTTCCGTACCGGGCGGCACGGCCAGCAGGCCGTCGGGCTTGGAGAGATCGCTCGCCAGCTTGGCGAGGAATTTCGTCGTGGCCACACCGACCGAGGCCACGAGGCCGGCGTCGGCGAGCACGCGCGCGCGGATGGCGCCGGCGATCTCCACGCCGGTGCCGAGCAGCCGGCGCGCGCCGCGCACGTCGAGGAAGGCTTCGTCGATCGACAGCTGCTCGACGAGCGGCGCAACCGACCGCAGGATGTCCATCACCTCGCGGCTCTTCTCCGAGTACCGGTTGAAGCGGGGCGACACGAACGCGGCCGACGGGCAGGCGCGTCGGGCCCGTCCCATCGGCATCGCCGAGCGCACACCGAACTGGCGGGCCTCGTAGCTGGCAGCGGCGACGACGCCGCGTCCGCCGAGGCCGCCGACGATCACCGGCCGCCCGCGAAGGCGCGGGTCGTCGAGCTGCTCCACCGATGCGTAGAAGGCATCGAGGTCGACGTGCAGGATCGCGGCGTCGACGTCTGCCTCGGCGCCGCCAGCCGGATCGCGATCAGGTCGCGGCACTGCGGACCACTCGCATCGAATCCCGCGTGGTGCCGTTGACCTCGTATTCGAAGCCGCGTCCGGCGTTGGGCTCCCATCGCTCGTGCAGCCACGCGCTGAGCGGCTCGCGCACCCAGGGCGCACACGACAGCAGGTGCTCGTCGCACTGGTGCGCCGGTACGTAGCGGGCTTCCACGACGATCCCGTCGGGATCGTCGACTCGGAGCTCACCTTCGAACGCGACGGCGAGATGCACTTCGCAACGCATCCGCCAGCCCATGTCGGGCGCGTAGGCGCGGACTTCGTAGAGCGGGCCGAGCCACTCGCGCACGATCAGGCCCGTCTCCTCCGCGACCTCGCGCGTGAGACCCGCGAGCAGGTCGGCGTCGTCGGCGTCGATGACCCCGCCGGGCGTGCTCCAGTCTTCGATCCCGCCGCGCCGCACGTTCCGCACCAGCAGCACGCCGGCGTCGGTCTCGATGAGCCCGCCGGCCACAGTCCATTCGTGCAGCGCCATCGGGTGCAGTCTCGCGCTCCCGGAGGCCGCGCACCGTCACGACGCCTCAGTACGATCCCGAGCGTGGCGATCGACGCGCCGGGCCCGCACCCGAACCTGCCGCGCCGCGGCGCGCTGGCGCTCATGTTCTCGGCGATCGTGGTGTGCGGGATGCTCGGCGGCGCGATCGGGTACGGCCTGGTGCGCACGTCGTGCCCGAGCGCGCCGACCGTCGCCGAGCGGCTGCTCGAGGTCGTTCCCGGCTATCACGCGCACACACCCTCGTGTGACCTGAAGCTGGTCGGCGGGGCGCTGGCGGGAACGGTCCTCGCCGGGATCGGCGCCGGCGTGGTCGCGATGTTGATGTTGCGGGCCCAGTCGGAGTGGCGCTCGCACCCGGCGGGCCGCGCGCTCACCGGCGCCGGGGCGGCGGGCGCGGGCCGCAGCCCGCCCGTCAGGAGAAAGCGATCCGGCGGAACGCCTCCGCGTACGTGACGCCGGCCGCGCGCCCGGCAACCTCGGCCGAGTCGCGCAGGAACTGGCGGAACCAGTCGCCCGTCTCCACCAGCTGGCTGGCGTGGCAGAACAGCGCCTCGATCTTGCGCTCGAGCGTGGCGGTGATGTCGATCCACGCGTTGGGCTCGAGCGTGCCCGAGAGGTACACGGCCGACACCGAGTGCACGTCGACACCTTCGGCTCGCAGCTCCGGGAAGTAGTGAGGGTTGCCGGCCGCGGGCGCGACCGCGTCGAGCACGGCCCAACCGAGGATCCGGTGGTCGCGGTGATTGAAGTAGCCGTCGCCGAAGAACACCGCGGTGGGGTCGGGGCAGCACACCACATCGGGGCGAACCGCTCGCACGCTGCGCACGAGCTCGCGCCGCAGCGCGGTGTCGTCGCTGAGCTCGCCGTCGGGATTGTCGAGGTGATGCGGCGTCACCCCGAGCACCACCGATGCCGCGGCCGTCTCCTCGATGCGGAGTCGCGTGAGCGCGTCGGCGTCGACGTCGGGATCGTCGGAGCCCTTGTCGCCGCGCGTTGCCACGAGCACGTGCACCTCGGCGCCGGCATCGGCCCAACGTGCGAGCGTGCCGCCCGCGGAGATCTCGGGATCGTCGGGATGCGCGTAGATCGCGAGCACACAGCCCGGCGTCGCGTTGTCGACCACGTCAGTCGCCTCGCAGATCGTCGAACGCGGCGACGACGCGCGCGACGTCGTCGTCGTCGACGTCCTTGTGCGTCACCAGACGCACGGTGCGCGGATCGATCGTCCCGACACGCACTCCCGCCCCACCGAGCCGGGCGACGAACTCGCGCGGCAACGCGTCGAGCCGCGCGCAAACGATGTTGGTCCGGATCGAATCGGGATCGACGCTCCCCGGCCAACGCTTCGCCATCTCGTCGGCCAGCCGGCGGGCGCGAACGTGATCGTCGGCGAGCCGTTCGACCATCGTCTCCAACGCGACGACGCCGGCCGCGGCGATCACTCCGGCCTGACGCATGCCGCCGCCGAGCCGGCGACGCTGCCGGCGGGCCTCGGCGATCACGTCGGCCGGTCCGCACAGCACCGAGCCGACGGGCGCGCCCAAACCCTTCGACAGGCAGAACATCGCGGTGTCGGCACCGCCGAGCAGCTCCCGGGGTGACGTGCCGGTGGCGATCGCCGCGTTCCAGATCCGG
>CAZLEC010000104.1:0-10461 GCA_964558245.1 uncultured Burkholderiales bacterium
TGCGGCGGCTGCCGCGCAGGATCAACCACGTTGCGAGGCCGGCGAGGGCGAGCGCGCCCACCACGAGCCAGCTCGCACGCGGCTGGCGGTTCATGATCCCGCCGGTGGCCGGGATACCCGGCGGACCCGGCCGGAGGAGCCACACCAGGATCGCGGTGGCGGCCACGATGCCGCCTCCCACGGCGACGGCCTTCACGATGTCGGCCCGGCTGTGCCGGTGCGGTACCGGCTGCCGCTTGCTGCGTGCGGGGCTCATCGCTTCAACATCCGCCCGACGAGGATCGCGCCCTCATAGAAGATGTACATGGGAACGGCCATGAACAATAGGGAGAATGGATCCTGGCTGGGAGTGATGATCGCCGCAAACGTGGTGATCCCCACGGCGGCCCAGCGGCGGGTGCTCCGGAGCTGGCGGGTGTTCACCACGCCGACCAGCATGAGGAACACGAGGAGCAGGGGGAACTCGAACGCGAACCCGAACGCGGCGAACATCAGCATCACGAGCGTCAGGTACTTGTTGGCGTCGATGAGCGGCCGGATCGAGTGGCCGCCGACGCCGAGCAGGAACGACAACGCCTTGCTGATCGTGAACCAGGCCACGACGCAGCCGAGGCCGAACAACAGGATCGCCGACACGACGAAGCCGATCGCGTAGTGCTTCTCCCGGGGGTTCAGGCCCGGCACCACGAACCGCCAGATCTCCCACATCACGATCGGGACGGAGAGCGCGAGGCCCCCGTAGCCCGAGATCTTCAGCCGCACCAGGAACGGCGCCAGCGGGTCGGTCACGATCAGCTTGCAATTCCCGGCGTTGCCGCCCTGGCTGTGCCGGCAGACGTGCTCGTACGGTCCCGAAAGGAAGTGCAGCACGGGGTTGTAGAGGATGAACACGACGATCCCGCAGAGCGCGATCGCCCCGAACGCGATCAAGAGCCGCCGGCGGAGCTCGATCAGGTGCTCCATCAACGGCATCGTTCCCGCCGTCGCGCGCCTCGCCCGTCGTCGCCTCAGCCGGATCATCAGTGGGTATACGGATCAGATGAACGAGTCGGGCGGACCGTGGAAGCGAGCGTCGGCGTCGGTCCCGTCGTCGGGCGCGGCCGGCTCGATCTCCACCGGCGTGACGGTGCCGGAATCGTCGTCGTAGGTCGGATAGGTCGGGTGATCGCCGGGCTCGTACGGCGCGTCGCCGGGCCGGGTCCCATGCTCGGGATGCAGCACCATGTCGAGCTCACCGCGCACCGTGTCTTGCATCTTGCGGAGCTCGCGCACTGCGGCGCCAACCTGGCGGCCGACCTGGGGGAGGCGCTCGGGCCCGAAGACGAGCAGCGCCACGATCAGGATGACGAGGATTTCCGCGGGTCCGACGCTCATGCTTCCGATCCGAGCTCGGCCGGGAGCCTAGTTCTGCCTAACCCTGGTGGTCGCGTCGTGTGATCTCGGCCCGCGCGCGTGCAGTCTCGGATCGCAACTCGACCAGCGCCGGGCGGAGCTCCCGACCGAGCCGATCGAAGGCGGCCCGGGTCGGAGCGATCTCGCGGCGCACCCGCACGGAGAGCACGGCCAGCACACTGATTCCGAGCGCCGCGATCGCCAGTGCCAGCATTCCAGTCACGGACACGAGGCTACCGGTTCGCCGGGGCGGTCGGAAACCGCTACCGGTTGAGCGAGCGACGCACTTCGGCCGCGAGCTGCTCGAACCAGTCGTCGCCCACGAGGAGGAGATGGAAGTCGAGAAGGTCGTCGGGAGTGAGCGGCGCGCCGACTCGAGACTCGCTGAGCTCGGCCGGGAGTCGCCACACCTGCATGCGGACGCCGCTCGACACCAACAGGTCGACGATCCGACGGCTGGCTTCCTTCGCGACCGCGCCCTGGCAATCCGGACAGCGGAAACAGTAAGAACCCCGCTCGTCGTCGGCGCAGACGCGAACCGTGAGATCGTCCGCGGTCAGTTGTACGTCGCCGCAGCTGGGGCAATTCGCCCTGATCGTCGTCACCGCTCCGTCTCCGTCCTTGGTAGTCATGGAGCCCACGGCTTCGGACTGCGCCCGCCTCCGTGGGTACTTGCTCTACCCTTCGGCACCCCACATATGCCGCTTGAGAGCCTGTGGCCGGATGCCCCGGTGGATGGGGCGTTTGGCCTGACGGGCCACCGCGTTCCGCGCGACTCTTGACCACTCATGACGATCACGTTCGCCCATCGGGGGGCTCGCCTCGAAGAGCCCGAAAACACCATCCCGGCCTTCGAACGCGCCCTGGCGGCCGGCGCGACCGGTCTCGAGACCGATGTGTGGCTCGCGGCCGACGGTGAGGTCGTGTGCTCACACGACGCGGTCGTGCGGAGCGGGAGGCGCCGGCGCCGCATCTCGGAGTCGACGGCCGCCGAGCTGGCGGAGCTCTCGGTACCTCGTCTCGCCGACGTGTACGAGAAGCTCGGCGCCGCGTTCGAATGCTCGGTCGACGTGAAGTCGCCCGACGCCGCCGGCGCGCTGGTCGACGTCGCGCGACGCTACGACGCGCTCGAGCGGCTCTGGGTGTGCAGCCCCGACCTCGACGTGCTGCGCCCGCTGCGCACGGAGCCCGCCGTCAAGCTCGTGCACTCCGACCGCCGCCGCGCGATTCCCGTGCCGCTCGAGCGCCACGCGTCCGAGCTCGGCTCGATGGGCATCGACGCGATGAACATGCATCACAGCGAGTGGACGGCCGGACTGGTGTCACTGTTCCATCGCTTCGACGTACGGGCATTCGCGTGGGACACCCAAGAGGTTCGCCAGCTTCGAGCCGTGCTGCGGATGCACGTGGACGCGGTCTACTGCGATCGCCCCGACCGCATGGTCGCGACCGTCGCCGAATGGACCGACGACGACACGCCGGGCGGCATCGACCGAACCGAGCCGCGCGCGACCTGACGCGGGCGCGTCAAAGGAAGTTCAGGCGCGAGAACGGCCATATCCGGACGAACACGCGTCCGACGATCTTGCTCTTCGGGATCGTGCCGAAGACGCGGGAGTCCTTCGAGTTGATGCGGTTGTCGCCCATCACCCAGTACGCGTTGCCGGGGATCTTCACCGGCGCGAAGTCAGAGGTGTACATACCCTTCGGGAGATACGGCTCGTTCAACTCCTTGCCGTCGATGTACACGTGGCCGCCGTGCCCGGAGACGGTCTCGCCGGAGAGGCCGATGACGCGCTTCACCAAGTCGTCGATACCCGGGTCGCTGCCGGCCGGCGCCTTGAACACGACGATGTCGTCGCGGTGCACGGGGTGCAGCTTGTAGGAGAGCTTGTTGACGAGCACCCGGTCGTGGACCTTCAGGGTCGGCACCATCGACTCGGAGGGGATGTAGAACGCCTGGAACAGGAAGGTCTTGATGAGCAACGCGATGATGAGCGCCAGCACGACGAGGCCGACCCACTCGAACGCCACGCGGATCGCGTCGCTCCCACTGCGTTTCGGGGTGTCGGTCGCGACCGGGGAGCCCGACGGTTCGCCGTCGTCTGCGGGCTCGGGACTGCTCGATAAGGGCTCCACCACGTCATCCTCTCATGCGCGGGCATGCGCGAACGGGTCAGGGTCGTGGCCGGAGCCTTCGGCGTAGCGCGCAAGAACGCGCCGCGCCGCGTCGGCGCCCGCCCGCAGGGCAGATTCGGGACCGGTAACTCGGGCTTCGGGCCCCAACCGGATCAGGAGCCGTTCGAGCCACGCCGGCTCGCTCACAGCCAGCACGACCTCGATCGTGCCGTCGGCGCGGGTGGTGGTCGACTCGGCCGGGTATGCCTCGGCCACCCACGCGGCGCTCGGCGCCAGCTCGATGGTCACGCGTGGGTCGTCGTCGTGCGGATGGAACACGTCGGCGATCTCGTCGTCGCCGGCACTGGCCTCGAAGTGGTCGCCGGTGGCGCGCAACGCGCGAATGCGGTCGACCCGGAACATGCGCTCGGCGTCGGCCCGATGGCAGAACGCGCTGACGTACCACTCGCCCATCGCGAAGAACGCCACCGCCGGATCGATCCGTCGGGTCGTGAGCTCGTCGCGGCCGGCCGACCAGTACTCGATCTCGACGCGTTCGCCACGAGCGGCCGCGTCGCGCACCGCTTCCAGGTAGGGCGGCTCGCCCACCTCCACGACCACCTCGGGGAGGTCGAGCGCGCGCTCGAGCTTCCCGAGCGCCGTCGCCAGCGGACCGTCGGGATCACTGCCCGGCACTGCGAGGAGTGCGCGACCGGCGGCGAGGAGCGCGAGGCCCTCCGCCGGAGTGAGGCGCAGCGGACGGGAGAACTGATCGGCGAGGCGGATCGTCACGAACTCGCCGTCGTCCACCACGTCGAGATAGTCACCCGGCGAATACGGCGGCACCCCGATCATGAGCACGAGCGCGAGGTCGTCGTCGAGCTGCTCGGCGCCCATCCCGAACCGACCCGCGATCTCGGTCTTCGACGCTCCCGGATGCGCGACGATCCACGGCACGATCGCGAGGATCCGCTGCACCTCCGCGCCGGCGACCGGGCGTCCACTCATGCGGCTGCGACCTCCGGCCCTCGAACGCCCGTGCGGCTGTGATCGACCGTCCGGGCCTGCGGATCTGCGCCGGGCCCACTCATGCGCCACCCGCTGCGACCGACTCGAGCCACTCGATGATGTCGGCGCGCACGTCGGGCGGGTCGAGGATCTCCGCGTGCTCGAGGAAGCCGAGCACGAAGCTGCGGAACGCGGGGCGATTGTTCACCGACACCTCGACGATCGTGATGCCGTCGTGAGTCGGGTCGGGTTCGGCGCGCGCCTCGGGACCGAGCGCGGAGACCACCGCGTCGAGATGGTTGGTATCCACCGCGAGCCGCACCGAGACCGGTGGCGCCTCGCCGAGGAGCCACGCTCGATCTTGGATGTGGTCGTCGGCACGGAAATCGGCCGGAACGTCGAACGCGTCGGGTGCGCCGACGTCGACATCGCCGTCGATCCGGTCGGCGCGGAACGCACGCACCGCATCGCGCACCCGGTCGAAGCCGACGACGTACCAGTGCCCGCGTTTCGACGACAGGCCCCACGGCTCGAGCGTGCGCCGCTCGCCCCGGTACACGAACTCGACGACGGCCCGGTGGCGGAAAGCTTCGAACAGGGTCGCCAGCGCCGGCGCGATCGGAAGCGACGCGATCGGCGCCGCGGAGTAGTCGCCCACACCGCCGAGCTTCATCAGCGCGCCGTGACCGGTGCGGTCGCCGAGCGAGATCGCGCTGACGGCAACGCGCAGGGCCGCGGTCTCGTCGGGCGTGAGGCCGAGATCGGGCAGGCAGTAGTCGTCGGGCCTGACCCGGTAGCCGACCTCGGAGCTGTCACCGATGTTCTCCATCGTGATGGGAACGCCCATCCCCCGCAGGATCTCCTTGTCGCGCTCGAACGCGCGGCGGTTCGCCTCGGGCTGGGCCGGGTAGCCCGCGATCTCGCGCACGAACTCCTCGCGCGTGCGCGGCACCTGGGTGTCGAGCATCAGCGCGAGCAGGTTGAGCACGCGCTCCACGCGCGAAGGGGCATCGGCCACAGCGGAAGGCTATGAGACGTCGGAGGGCCGACCGGACATCACGGGACCCGGGCCGCGGCGGTGATGCCCGCGGCGGCGGCCGCTTCGAACATCACCGGATCGTCGGCGGCCGGACGCCCCATCGAGACGATGTGCAGACCGAGCGACTCGAGCAGCTCCACCGCACCGGCCGGTTCGACGTCGACGAGCTCGTGGCGTTCCGTGAGGCCGGTCGTGTGCAGCTCGGCCCGCAGCGTGCGCTCGTGGTCACCGCCGACGCACGGAACCGGAATCAACGCGCGCCCGCGCGTCGCGATCGTGAGCGCGGTCGCGCTGTGATGTGACAAGCCGCGATGCCGCTCCCGCGGGTCGGCGAAGGAGACGCGCAAGCACGCGATCGGCACACCACCGAGCCCGGCCGCGGCGTCGAGCACCGGCCCCACCTCGATGCCGCTGAACCCGAGCCGGGTCGCGGTGCCGACGATGCCGGGCCCCATCGCGACGATCGCGGCGTCGGCGTGAATGATGTGACAGGCGATCGCGAGCGCGCTGTACACCGAGACGGCCTCGTAGTCGCCGCCGAACGCGTGACCGCACGTGATCGTGGCGTCGAGCAGCGCACGGTCGCGGAGGTCGGCGACGATGTCGGAGAGTGCGAGTGGCAGGGCCGCACCGTCGGTCATCACGTACGCGAGTCGCAACTCCGGCCGCGCCCGTTTGAACGCGGCGGCGATCGCCGGCACCTGGCTGTGCAGCGCGGCCGCGACCACCGGCATCCCGTTGATCGACGTGACGTCGGCCAGCTCCGCCCAGTGCTCCTCGGTGCTTCCCACGTCGGTCTGCAAGCTCGTGTAGCGCGCCTTCATGATGTGCCCCGGCCCCGGCGCCGAGTAGTGATCCCGCGCCAGGTTCCAGTGCACGACGTGCCATCCCCCGGTGCCCAGCCCCAGGTCGACGGCAGTGGTGTTCACGACGACGTGATCACCCGCTTCCACCGGCCCCGTGAGCTGTGTGAGCACGTATGCGCGCTCGACCGAGCCGTCGAGATTCACCTCGACGCGCTGCAACCCGGCGCGCTCCTGGAGGATCCTCTCGACTTTGCCGGTCTTGAACGCGGGCACAGCCGAACGCTACCGGCGTCGCCGTGACTCTCCGCGACCAGTGCTCACGCATGCGTCCCGCGGGACGCATTTCGGTCGTGGCTCACTCTGCGCGAGAAGGCCTCACGCGGCGGTTCCGCGGAACTGTTTTCGCGCTCGGGGTCCGCGGCGCACCGCGTTTTTCGTCATCTGATGTCGCGACCCGTCGTGCCGCAACCTTCTGCAATCAGAACGCAATTTCGTCTGCAACCACTGCTCGGGTCGCTCGCCCGACACGGCGGCGCTGGTTGTCGACGCCGACGTGGCCGGGACTCACGCAGTCAGCGACTCCCTGCCAACGACGCGCAAACGGCCGAGGTGGCGTTCGGGTCTACGCGGGAGCAGGTAGCCGCGAGAGTGTTCGGGCCGCTCATCGACACGGCGTCGTAGCTCGTCGCGGCGTCCGACCAGGCGGCTGCGCTCGTACAGGCGTTGAACGACTGCATCGCCATCGCGTTGAGTTGCTCGCGGGTGATTCCTACGGCCTGCTCATACGTGGCCAGTATCTTCAAGTACCCGTCGACCGAGTTCTTGCAATCCAACACGACAGTGACGCCGGGCACAGTAACGGGCAAGGTCGTTGCGGGTGCGACGGTGACAGGCGTCGTCGTGAGTGACGCGGGCTTCGACGCACTTTCACCGCACGCCGAGAGGGCGGCCGCGAGAACGCAGATCACGACAAGGTGTCTGTACGCTCTCGGTTCCATCGTCGGAAAGGGTACGTCCCGGTCCCGGTGGGCGCCGAGGGCTGAAACCCGGCACCCGGGACTCAGCCGACAGCCACTGCTTCGAGCACCGCGAGACGAACAATCAGCGCAGCGACGAACACCGCTTGCAGAAGGGGGCGTCGTGCGCTTCGCAGTACCAGCGACCGTCCAGCTGATACCAGCCGTCCTTGGCCGTCGCTCGCGCTGCCAGCCGCTCCGCCGTCGCTACGTCGGGGGCTGCGTTCGAGCTCGTTTCCGATCCGGGTATGCCGGTAATCCACCACCAGATGCCCAAGAAGAGGCACAGCGTCGCGTCGGTAACCGGGTTGCTGGTACTCCCATGTGCATTTTCAAACGTGGTTTTCAGGCTCTCGGAAAGCGAAACGTGTCGCCGCGCCACGGCACCAGTCAAGCAGTTCGGAGCCACGCGTTGCTTCAGACGCACCTCTGCTTCCTGGCGTTCGTCCCGGTGCTCAGGCCTTCACCCAACGACAACCAGTGCTTCGAGAACGATGACACGAAGGCGGTTGACGCCCGTTGATCGCTCGCGGACTTACAGGCGGGATCGGGCGATACTGACGATGTGCGACACCGACACCGCCGAGGGCTGCGTGTGTTCGTGCTCGTGGCCTTGTGCGCGTTTGCGTTGGCCGCGAGTGGACTTCTCTACGCCTACTCCGACCACGCGCAGGAGTCGGCGCGATTGCGACGGGCGGCGGATCGGCTGACGACGCCGTCCGGCTGGACGTTCATCGGGAGCTACCAGGAATCGGGATCAGGCTTTCCGTGCTTCATCTCATGTTTCCACCCCGGCGTGACCAAGGTCTACCGAACGAGTGCCCCACCTCCTGAAGCGTGCGCAGTGGCCCGTGCGCAGGTGAGCCGTGAAGTTGCTTCTGCTGAGCACACCTCCTACGACTCGAACTGCGGATGGCGTGCGCCCATCGCCTCGGTCGGATCGCGAGCCACTGTGGGAGCAGGCGCGCAAACGGCAAGCGTCCTCCGCGCGTGGCGGTCGCCGCCGTGGCC
This sequence comes from uncultured Burkholderiales bacterium, assembly GCA_964558245.1. Taxonomy (GTDB): domain Bacteria; phylum Actinomycetota; class Acidimicrobiia; order IMCC26256; family PALSA-610; genus JBBQER01. Next base: position 8,391 of record CAZLEC010000104.1, read on the forward strand.
CGGGCGGATCGATGCGACTGCGGGTGGAACCTATGTATGGGTGTACTTCAGCGGCGGTCCGACATGACAGCCGCGCCGACAGTTCTCCAACTCCGGGCCATATCCCGGTAACAGGCATGCGAAGAAACGCTCATGCAGACAATTTCTTGCTGTAGCGCCCGACGACGAGCCAAACAGTTGGTGCCTCCGCGGCGTGTATATCGGCGTGATGCAACCCGGCCGGCGGTTCGCGGGGCTCATGCTCGCGTTGGGCATGCTCGTCGCATTCGGGGCATGTAGTTCCGGCGCGGGTACCCCCGGCGCGACCCACACAACCTCGACGACCGGACCGCGCCCGACGATCACCGCCAAGGCGCTCTGCAATCAGACCTACGGCGGTGGAAGCCACTTCGCCGACACGCGACTGACGACCGTCAAGGCGCTCCGCGATCAGGCCAGGCCCTTCGTACCGCCGTCTGTACTCGAGCGCGCGCTGGCGGGACTAGCCGGGTCGGCTCCGGCCGCGTGGTGCCTCTACGCGCCGAAGTTCGAACTGCTCCTCTCACAGGGTGTGGTGGGCGGCCCCTCCGGCGCGGTTTGTGTCGCCGAGGTGGCTACCGCGGGACCGTTGAGCGGTCTCACGATTGGCGATTGGTGCCGAGCGACGAAGCCGTTACACGCCGGGCCACCTTTCCCTCCGAGCGGGTAACACCCGAGGCGATGTATCCCGCGAGAAGCACAGCTTCTGGCACCTGACGAACCGGGTACTGGCGGCGAGCGGCGCGCCGTCTGTCATCATTAGGGAGTGCGCAAGCCCAGGGCAGTCGTCTATTGCCTCGTGGGGAGCCTGCTGGGGCTGCTGGCCGCCTCCGAAGTCCACGGAGTCGTGTTTTCCCAGAACGCGCCGTGGGTCCGAGATGCGCCCTGGACCACACGCGCGTTGATGCTTGCGTTCCCGATCGTGTTCGGGTTCGCCGCCGTCGCCTGCTTCAGGTCCGCGCTCACCGACTGGAGGTCGCCGCCTCGCGGCGAGCCAACCACCTACGGGCGTCCGGGAGTCGTAGTACTTCACCCGCCGGCGGCTGAGGAGCGCGGCGGCCAACGTGACGAGGGCGGCCGTGGCGGTCACCGCGCCGAAGATCGCCCACTCCAGTCCGTACCGGTAGTGCCGCATCGAAGGCTCCGCGAACACGACCACGATGCATACGACCGTGACAACCGCGAGGTACGGGTGCGCGGCGAGCCATCGCTGAAACGAGCTCGGCGGATCAGCACCAAACCCTGAGCGCGTGCACCGAGGAAGGGTTGGTCGGTCGAGAAGCCGAACAGTTGGCCCGAAGCGAGCGATAGCGAGCCTTCGGGACAGTTCGGCGTTCGAGCGGCCGACCCGACCCCAACGCCCCGACGACGAACGCGACTACAACGAGGCGATCAACCGCTCCACACGCTCATCGCGCGACTTGAACGGGTCCTTGCACAGCACGGTCCGCTGCGCCTGGTCGTTGAGCTTCAGGTGCACCCAGTCGACCGTGTAGTCGCGCTTGCGTTCCTTCGCCCGCTTGATGAACGCGCCGCGCAACCGCGCCCGCGTCGTCTGTGGCGGCGTGTTGATCGCTTCGTTGATCTCCTCGTCGGTGACCATGCGCTCGACCTGGTCGCGCCGCTCGAGCAGGTAGTACAACGACCGCGATCTGGTCACGTCGTGGTACGCGAGGTCGAGGAGCGACACCCGCGGATGGGTGAGCGGCAGCGAGCCACGCGTCCGGTACGACTCGATCAGGTTGTGCTTGATCACCCAGTCGACCTCGGTGGTGAGCTTGAGCGGATCCTGCTCGAGGTGACTCATCACGTGCTCCCACATCTCGAGCGCCTTCTGCTCGAGCGGCGGGAGACCGTGGCGCTTGGCGAAGCGCAATGCCCGGTTGAGGTACTCGGCCTGGATGTCGATGGCCGAGAGCTCGCGACCGTTGGCGAGGCGGACGCGGCGACGGCAGGTCGTGTCGTGACTGATCTCGCGGATCGCGCGGATCGGGTTCTCGAGGGTGAGGTCGCGCCAGGGTGCGCCGTCGTCTTCGAGCATGCGCAGGATGAT
>CAZLEC010000105.1:0-10361 GCA_964558245.1 uncultured Burkholderiales bacterium
ACACGCGGTGCCCGAAACCCATGAGCCGATAGCCGCGTTCGACGGCCGCGCGCAGCCACGGCTCGGCGCGGTCGGCGGTGCCGATCTCGTCGAGCATCTGGAGGGCTCGGCTCGGCGCGCCGCCGTGCAACGGGCCCGAAAGCGCGCCGATCGCGCCGACGACCGCGGCCGCCAGGTCGGCGCCGGTGGAGGTGATGACGCGAGCGGTGAACGTGGAGGCGTTGAAGCCGTGGTCGATGGTGGAGATCAGGTACTTCTCCACCGCCGCCGCGTGCTCGGGGGTCGGCACCTCGCCCTGCATCATGTAGAGGTAGTTGGCGGCGTACGCGAGATCGGGATGCGGCTCGATTGCCTCGAGGCCCTGGCGCAGTCGCCACAGCGCGCAGATCAACGTGGGCGTGACGGCGCACGTCGACATGGCGTTGTCTCGCAGGGTCTTGTCGTCGACGTCGTGCGACGCACGGAACCCGAGCGTCGCGCCGTACAACGAGACCGCGGTGCGGAGCGCGTCGAAGGGAACGAACGTGTCGCCGGCCCGTGCGATCTCGGGGAGCACGGCCGCGACCGCGGCGGGAATCGCGCGACGGGGCTTGATGTCGGCCGCGAAGGTTTCGCGCTGGGCGATGGTCGCGGGGAGGCGGCCGTTGAAGAGCAGGTACCACACGTCTTCGAGCGGGCGCGTCTTGGCGAGGTCGACGGCGCTGTATTGGCGGTAGTGGTAGAAGCCTTCGAGGCCGCGTACGTCGCCGACGGTGGTGTCGGCGACGACGACGCCCTCGAGACCTTTCGGCACCTCGTGCGCCTGCGCCGCCGCGGGCTGGATCATCGCGACGCGCATCAGGTCGCGCATCGAGACGATCCCGACCAGCTTCTGCGCGTTGTTCGTGCCTTCGACAACGGGGATGTGCCGGTACCCGTGCTCGGCCAGGCGGCTGAACGCGGCACGCGCCTCGATGTCGGGGCTGATCGTGTCGGGATCACCCGTCATCCACTCCGAGACCTTGGCCGTCGACGCGTCGGAGCCCGCCGCGGCAAGGTGGATCATGTCGCGCTCGGTCAGGATGCCGATCGCGCGCTCGTCGTGGTCGACGACCACGACCGATCCGACCCGCCGGTCGTGCATGCGCTGGGCGGCGACCGCGACGGTCTCTGCGGGCTGCGCGGTCACCACCGGTCGCGACATGACGTCGGCAACGGTGCGCTCGCCCGGTGACGGAATGTGCGTGTCAGGCATGCGCCCGATTCTACGACCCGGCTGCCGGGCCCGAAGCGCCCCGCTCGTCGGACGCCGCCGCGCCGTGGCGGCCGGCGCCCTGCGCGAAGCGAATCGCGCCGTCGAGCGACTCGCCGGAGGCCAGGGTCGCCTGCGCGTGCCGGAGCTCGATGCGCATCGCGTCGTCGAGTGGGTTTCCCCACTGTTCATATGACGAGAGCCTGTCGCCCCGCATGCAGATCGGGGGGAGGGCGGCCAACTCGTGCGCGAGCGAGCGGGCCGCTTCGAGCGCGGCTCCGGGTTCGGTGAGCCGGTTCGCGAGCCCCATGGCGAGTGCTTCGTCGCCGCAGACCCCGCGTCCGGTGAGGATGAGATCGAGTGCGTGCGAATGGCCGATCAGGCGCGGCAGGCGCACGGTTCCACCGTCGACGAGCGGAACACCCCACCGGCGGCAGTACACGCCGAACACCGCGTCGCGCGCCGCGACCCGCAGGTCGCACCACAGTGCGAGCTCGAGCCCGCCGGCGACCGCGAAGCCTTCCACGGCCGCGATCACCGGCTTCGACAACAGCATGCGGGTGGGTCCCATCGGCCCGTCGCCGCCGTCGGTCACCGCGTTGCCGCGGCCTTCACCGACCGCCTTCAAGTCGGCGCCCGCGCAGAACGTTCCGTTGGCGCCCGTGAGGATGGCGACGAGTCGCTCGTCGTCGGCGTCGAACTCACGGAACGCGTCGGCGAGCAACGCCGCGGTCGGCCGGTCGACGGCGTTGCGCGCGTGGGGCCGGTCGATCGTCACGACGGTGACGGGTCCGTCATGAGTTACAGCGACAGGAGTGCTCATGACGACGGGTCCCGCCTCCCCTGGAGGTGCGCGAGCTCGTTGATGCTCGCGATCGACTTGACGCCCGACCGCGATGCCTTCACGCGGTGCAGCGACGAGTAGCCGGGCTCGAACCACAGCGGTCGGTCGGCGCCGATCCCGAGTACCAGACCGAGCGCGATGTTCACGACACCGCCGTGGCAGACCGCCACGACCCGTTGGCCGGCGAACCGCTCCACCAGCAGGTCGACGGTGGTGCTCACCCGCGCGACGAACACCTCGGGCGGGTCGGCGCCGAACGACTCCCAACGGCCTTCGATCATCGCGAGCCAGCGGTCGTCCTTCGTGGCGGCGAGCTCCTCGGTGGGGATGTAGTGATCGGATTTGGCGTCGTACTCGATCAAGCCCTCGACGATCTCGACCTCGAGACCGTGCGCGCCCGCGATCGGCGCCGCGGTCTCGACGGCCCTCCGCATCGGGCTCGAGACGACCGCGTCGATCGTCTCGGGCGTGAGCCAGTCGGCGAGGCGTTGCGCCTGCACGCGGCCGAGTGGTGTGAGCGCGGGGTCGGCCGGTACCCCGAGCCCGGGTGCGATGCGCTCGGGCTCGCCGTGCCGGACCCAGAGCAGGTCCATCAGTGCACCTCGAATCCGAGTGTCGCGGACAGCTCCGCGAGGGCCCGGGCGGGATCGACCACCTTGATCGTGGTCATGCCCATCTCGCGCGCGGGCTTGAGATTGATGCCGAGATCGTCGAGGAACACGGTGTTGGCCGCCTCGACTTCGAGTTGGGTGAGCACGAGCTCGTAGATGCGCGGGTCGGGCTTGCGGAGGCCGACCACTGCCGACTCGACGATCACGTCGAAGCCGAGCGCGTTCCCGTTCGTGGATGGCGCGCCGTCGTCGGAACGGGGCCAGTTGTTCGTGAGCGCCGCGGTCCGCAACCCGGCTTCGCGGATCCGGTTGATCGCGGTGGCCATCGCCGGTCGCGCGCCGAAGCCGGTCGCGATCATCCCCATGAGCCGCGCGCCGTCGAGCGCGAAGCCGGCGGCGCGCGCTTCCGCCTCGAGCTACGCGTAGAAGTCGGGGAGCGACAGCTCGCCGCGCTCGAGCGCGGCCCACGCTCCGGTCTCGCTGCTCGTCTTGATCAACGCTCGCACCGTGCCGGTCGCGAGCCCGGATTCGCGGTCGTACGCGTCGAACGCCTCGAACGGCGACGGGAACACGACACCGCCGAGGTCGAAGATGACTGCGTGATAGCTGGTCGTCACCATGGTCATGGGTCTATCAACACACCCGGATTCAGGATGCCCGACGGATCGATCGCCCGCTTCGCGGCCTGGAGGGCCACCGCGAACGGCTCGGGGCGCTGGCGGTCGTAGGCCCGCCGGTGGTCGCGTCCGACTGCGTGGTGGTGCGTGATCGTTCCGCCCGATCGGATGATGGCGTCGCATGCTGCGGCCTTGATCGCTTCCCACTGCGCGAGCTGCACGCCTTCTTGACCGAGCGCGAGCACGGTGAAGTAGGGCGCGGGCCCGTCGGGATACACGTGCGTGAACCGGCACGTCATCACCGCCGGCCACGCGCCCGCGGCCTCTGCGGTGTCGAGCACTGCGGCGGTGACCGTCTCGTACAACGTCTCGAACCGGTCCCAGGTGCAAGCGGTCTCGAACGTCTCGCTGACCATGCCGAGCGCGACGATCGCGTCGCGCGTGTACGGCGCGCGCACGAAGGCGTTGCGCCAGCTGCCGGCCGCTCCGTCGCGCGCGCCTTCCTCGCTGCTGCTGCGGATCACGATCGCGTCGTCGTCGATGCGCGCGCCGTAATCGAGCGCGCACTCGACTGCGCGTCCGATCCACGCGTCGAGGGGATGGTCGGCCGACTCGAACGCGAGCAGTAACAGCGTGTCGCCCCGGTCGTCGGTGCCGGTGATCTGCGCCTCGAGCGGGTCGAGGAGCCGGCAGTTGGCGGGGTAGAGGCCCGACTGCGCGATCGCCCGCGCCGCGTCGACGCCACCGGTGAACGTGGAGAAGCGCGCCGTCGCCGACGCGCGGTGGACGGGCCGATCCTGGAGCCGCATCCATGCCTCGGTGATCACGCCGAGCGTGCCTTCGGAGCCGAGGAGCATGCGGTCGGGCGAGGGTCCGGCGCCGGATCCCGGGAGCCGTCGGCTCTCCCAGATCCCGCGCGGGGTCACCGCGCGTATCGACTCCACGAAGTCGTCGATGTGCGTGTGCAGGGTCGCGTAGTGACCGCCGGAGCGCGTCGCGAGCCATCCACCGAGCGTCGAGAACTCGAACGACTGCGGGAAGTGCCGCAGGGTGAAGCCGTGCGGGCGGAGTTGGTTCTCGAGCGCAGGGCCGAATACGCCGGCCTGGATGCGGGCTGCGCGTGACGTCGCGTCGACCTCGAGCACTTGATCGAGCGCGCGGAGGTCGATGCTGACGGCGCCGCCGTAGTCGTCGTCGAGATCGCACTCGACACCGCCGACCACCGATGAGCCGCCGCCGTACGGGATCGCCGCGATGCGCGCGTCGCTGCACCAGTCGAGGAGTGATGCAATGTCGTTCTCGTCGCGTGGAATCGCGACGATGTCGGGCGGCTGGGAGAAGTCCCGATGCAGTCCACGCCACACGTCTCGGAACGACTTGCCGTAGGTGTGGGCCGCGCGCTCCTCGGGATCAGTCGTGCAGATGTGCGAGAGGGAGTCGAGGGGGGCGACGCGCGGCGCGCGCAGGTCGATCTCCGTGATCGTCGGCGGCTCGATGGGCTCGAGCAACGGCGCGCCGAAACGCGCCGCGATCGTCTGCCCCATCTTCGCCTGCTGCTCGCGGGTCGGCCCCGCCCCCTCGACGCCCCAGCCCCAGAATTTGCGCTTCTGCGTCGGGCTCATCTCGAGGCTCAGGTTTCGAGGTCGGCGTCGCGCTTGTCGACGAAGGCCTGGCGCAACTCGTCGCTGTCGCCCCAGAGGTTGAGCTCGAACGTGAAGCCCTGTTCGGTGCGGTACGACCGCTTCACGTCGACCGGGTCGATCTGGTTCAACGACTCCTTGGCCCGGCGAATGACGATCGGACTCTTCGCCGCGATCGTGGTCGCGAGCTCGAGCGCGGTGTCGTACAACTGATCGCGCGGCACCACGCGCTCGACGGTGCCGAACGCGAGGAGCTCCGACGCCGTGATCATCGAGCCGGTGAGGAACATGGCGCGCAGCTTGTGCTGGGGCACGAAACGGGCGAGGTGCGTCGCGACTCCGAGCGCGCCGCGGTCGACCTCGGGGAGCCCGAAGGTCGCGTCGTCGGACGCCACGACGATGTCGGCGTTGCCCGCGAGCCCGACGCCGCCGCCGAGGCAGAAGCCGTGCACGGCCGCGATCACTGGTACCTCGCAGTCGTAGACCGCGCCGAAGGCCTCGAAGCAGCCCCGGTTGACCCGCACCAGGCTCTCATGGGTCGGATCGGCCGCGAGCTCCTTGATGTCGACACCGGCCTGGAAGCCCTTGCCGGCCGACTGCAGGATCACGCACCGCACGTCGGGGTCGCGGCCCGCCGCGCGCAGTGCGTCGGCGAGCCGGAACCAGCCGGCAACCGGGAGCGCGTTCACGGGCGGGTTGTCGATGGTCACGGTCGCGACGTGCGCGTGTGTCTCCGAGCGGATCACGCGCGGGAGCCTATGCGAGGATGCCGCCATGAACACACGAATCGACGATCTCCTCGGCCGCCTCACCATCGACGAGAAGGCCGTGATGGTCGCGGGCGTCGACCTGTGGCACACGGCTGCGGTGCCGCGACTCGGTATCCCGGCCCTCAAGGTCACCGACGGCCCGGCCGGCGCGCGCGGCGAGCGATGGACCGGACGGCCGTCGGCTTCGTTCCCGTGCGGCACCGCGCTCGGCGCGACGTGGAATCCCGAGATCGTTCGCACGATCGGGGAGCGGATCGGACGTGAAGCCCGCCGCAAGGGCGCGCACGTGCTGCTCGCGCCGACCGTCAACATCCATCGCCATCCGCTGGCCGGCCGCAACTTCGAGTGTTACTCCGAAGACCCGTTTCTCTCGGCGCGGCTCGCGGTCGAGTACATCGGCGGCGTGCAGTCGACCGGCGTCGGCTGCTCGGTGAAACACTTCGTGGCGAACGACTCCGAGTTCGAGCGCATGACGATCAGCTCGGAAGTGGACGCGCGCACGTTGCGCGAGATCTCGCTGGTGCCGTTCGAGGCGGCCGTGCTCGAGGCAGGCACGTGGTCGGTGATGGCGGCGTACAACCGGCTCTACGGAACGTATTGCAGCGAACATCCGCTGCTCTCCAGCCTCGTGAAGGGTGAGTGGGGTTTCGACGGCGTGATCATGTCCGACTGGTACGGCGCGCACAGCACGGTGCCGGCTGCCAACGCCGGTCTCGACCTCGAGATGCCCGGGCCGGCCCAGTGGTTCGGCTCACACCTCGCCGACGCGGTGCGCGCCGGCGACGTGAGCGAGGCGGTGCTCGACGACAAGGTTCGGCGCGTGCTCGTGCTGCTCGAACGCACGGGCGGACTCGACACCCCCGACTTCGGGCCCGAGCAGTCGATCGACGATCCCGACGACCGCGCCGCGGCGCGCCGGGCCGCGACCGAGAGCTTCGTGCTCCTGAGCAACCGCGATGCGATGTTGCCGATCGCGGCGCCGGGTCCGGCATCCGGCGACGAGCGGCCGCTGCTCGCGGTGATCGGCCCGAACGCCAGTGTCGCGATGATCCAGGGCGGTGGGAGCGCGCGCGTCTCGCAGTTCCCACCGGTCACGCCGCTCGCCGGCATCCGCGAGCGATTCGGCGACGCGTTTCGCATCGAGCACGAGCGCGGCTGTTCGAGCTTCAAGCAGACCCCGGTGCTCGACACGACCGTGCTCGACGGAGCGTTGCAGGTCTCGTACTACGCGGGCCGCGAACGCACCGGTGAGCCTGCGCTCGTCGAGCGTGGTGACCGCGGGTGGTTCACGTTCACCGGGCCGTTCACTCCGGAGGTGCCGGAGGAGTTCTCGATGCGCGTCGAGGGAACGCTGGTCGTGCCCGAGACCGGCGAGTGGACGTTCGGGCTCGTGCAGGTGGGCCGGGCCCGACTGACGATCGACGGTGATCTCGTCGTCGACAACTGGGAGCCGACGGGTCGCAGCGAGGCGTTCATGGGCTTCGCGAGCGCCGAAGTCACCGCGTCGGTGAACCTCGTCGCCGGTGAGCCCCACGCGCTCGCGGTGGAGTACGTGCTCGCCGGCCCGTCGATGGGCGCGTTGGCGATCGGCTGCACGCCGCCGACGCCACCGGATCTCCTCGACCGCGCCGTCGCGCTCGCCGCGCGCGCCGACTTGGTGGTGTGCGTCGTGGGTACCGACGGCGACTGGGAGACGGAGGGCAACGATCGCGACTCCATGGCGCTCCCGCCGCCCCAGGACGACCTCCTGCGTGCGCTCGCCGCCCTGAACGCGCGAACCGCGGTGGTCGTGAACGCTGCGTCGCCGGTCGCCATGGACTGGGCCACCGAAGTGGGCGCCGTGCTCCAGTGCTGGTTCGCGGGGGAGGAGTGGGGCAATGCGCTTGCCGACGTCCTCTCCGGCGACGTCTCGCCGTCGGGGAAGTTGCCGACGACGATCCCGTTCCGCATCGAAGACACTCCGGCGTTCACGAGCTACCCCGGCGAACGCGGCCAGGTTCGCTACGGCGAGGGCGTGTTCGTCGGCTACCGCTGGTACGACGCGCGCGGCATCGAGCCGCGTTTCTGCTTCGGTCACGGCCTGTCGTACACCAGCTTCGTGCTCGAGGCGCCGTCAGTGTCGGCGACGCGTGTCCGGTCGAGCGAGCTGCTCGACGGAGAGGTCGTACGCGTCGTCGTGTCCGTCCGCAACACCGGCCCGCAGCGCGGCGCGGAAGTCGTGCAGTGTTACGTGCACGACACCCAGTCGTCCGTGGCGCGTCCGCCGCAGGAGCTGAAGGCGTTCTCGAAGGTGGGGCTGGATGCGGGAGCGACGAGCGAAGTTTCGCTCGAGCTCGATCGACGCGCGTTCGCGTTCTGGGACGTCGACACCGACGCGTGGACCGTGGAACCCGGCGAGTTCGAATTGCGGATCGGCACGTCGTCGCGGGCGATCGCCCACTGCGTAACGATCACTGTCGAGGAGTGACGATCAGGGAACGAAGGTCTCGGTCACTCCGGTGATCGTGCCGTTCAAGCCGGTGATCTCGAACGGCCTGGTCGTGAGCGACTGGTAGCCGACGAGGCTGCTCAGCGGGACCTTGACCGGGTTGGTGTGGTCGGAGCCTCCGACGTGCACGAGCTTCACGACCGCGCTCGCCGACAGCGGCAGCGCGATGTGATCCTTCGTGGGGTTCTCGATGTAGTAATCGTTCGGCGGGCCTTCCGTGGCTCCCGGGTTGGCCTCCTTGAACGCGCTCACCGCGCCCGAGCCGGTCAGGAACGCCATCGGGTCGACGGTGATCGTGTGCGCGGTCAAGTCGACCGAGTCGATGTAGACGGAGAGGTGGAACTCGCCGGGGAGGTTGCTCGGGATCAACGGGCCGGCTCCGCTCGTGGGTGGAGCCGCGACGGTCGGCAGGACGTTTGCCGTGTTGCTCTTGGACGAGGTGCTACAGGCAACCAACGACAGACACATGAGGGTGACGAGCACGAGTCCTCGGCGCATGAAATCGAGTTTACGAGCGCGATCCGCCGCAGAGGTGGGATCATCCGGCGATGACCCGACCCACCCTGAGTATCGGCCTTGCCAACTACGGATCCCTGTTTGCTCCCGCCGAGTGGCACCGGTTCATCGACCTCGGGCGCGCCGCCGACGATGCCGGTGTCGACCGCATCGTGGTCGTCGACCACGTGGTGATGGGGCCGCACACCGAGAATTACGTGTGGGGCAAGTTTCCCGTACCGCCCGAAGCGCCGTGGTTCGAGCCGCTCGTCGTGCTCGGCGCGCTGGCGGCGGCGACGTCGCGAGCTCGGCTCGCGACCGGCATCTTGATCGCGCCGCTGCGTCCCGCCGTGTTGCTCGCGAAGCAGGCCGCGACGCTCGACGTCATCTCACGCGGGCGGCTCGATCTCGGTGTCGGCACCGGTTGGCAACGCGAGGAGTACGACGCGGAAGGCATCGACTTCTCACGGCGCGGCGACCTGTTGAGCGACACGCTCGCGGCGTGCAAGGCGCTCTGGAACGACGTGCCGGCTGCCATCGACACTCCGACGATCTCGTTCCGCGACGTGTACTGCGCACCGCAACCCCTGCAGGCCGGCGGCGTGCCGTTGTGGATCGCCGGAACCCTGCACGCGCGGAATCTCGAGCGGCTCGTGCGATGGGGCGACGCGTGGATCCCGATCATGGGTGCCGGCGTCGACGACATCGCGGACGGCGCGCGTCGCATCGCCGGCGCGTGGCGAGATGTGGGCCGCGATCCGTCGGCCCTCGCGGTGCAGGCCCCGCTCCGGATCGAACGTAGTGGTGACGACCGTCCCGACCTGGCGCGCAGCATCGACTCCGTGCCCGAGCTCGTCGCGGCCGGCGCGACCGACATCCACGTGACGCTCCGCGCATTCAACCGCGACCCGGCCGACGCGCCGGCCGTGCTCGGGGAGATCGTTCGCCGCTTCGCCGACGCTCTGACCTGATGCAGCAACTGGAACTACGGTCTCTGGCGTGCTGACACCTTTCGACGACTACCCGATCCACCAGACGCCGCTTCCGATCGCGCACCCGGCCACCGGCGATCCGAACCATTACGACCGCTTCTGGTTCAACGGATATACGGAAGACTTCTATTTCGCGGCCGGCATGGCGGTGTACCCGAACCGGGGCATCATCGACGGCGCGTTCGCGGTCGTGCACGACGGCGTGCAGCGTTCGGTGTTCGCGTCGGGTCGCATTCCCGAGGATCGTTCGCAGATGCGGATCGGTCCGCTCACGATCGACGTCGTCGAGCCACTCCGGGTGACTCGGGTTCGGGCCGACGCGGCCGACCTGGGCATCGACGCCGATGTCACGTTCACCGCGCGCACGGTCGCGCTCGAGGAGCCGCGCCAGACGATCACTACCGGCACGAAGACGGTGATGGACTCGACCCGGCTCACGCAGTGGGGCACGTGGTCGGGCCGAATCTCGGCCGGGGGCGCGGAGATCCCGATCGAGCGCGTGTACGGCACCAAGGACCGCTCGTGGGGAGTGCGGCCGGTCGGTGAGGCGACGCCCGCGGCGCCCGAGCACACACTCCCGCAGATCTTCTTCCTGTGGGCCCCGATCAACTGGGACGACTGCTGCACGCATTTCCTGTGTTTCGAACGCGGGAACGGCGATCGCTTCGTCGGG
>CAZLEC010000106.1:0-10338 GCA_964558245.1 uncultured Burkholderiales bacterium
GCGACGTCGTCGACCAGCGCGGCGATCGCGTCGGCATCGAACGGGACGAGCGTGAACGGGTTGGGTGTGACGGTGACGCGGCTCACGACGGTGACGCGCTGTCTACGAGCTCTGCGCTTCGAAGCTCGCGCCCGCCATCTCGGCCATCTGGCGCGCCTGCTCGGTGGACTCCCGGGCGAGGGTCGCGAGCGAGTCGTTCTCCTCCTCGGTGAATCCGGCGAGCTGGCGGAAGCGCCGCGCGAGCTGGATCACGTTCTCTTCGTCCTCGCCGCGGAAGCCGCCGAGGTTGAAGATGCTGTCGACCGTGCGCTGGAACTCGAGCGCACGCTCGCGGCGCTCGGGGTCGTTGTCGGTGAGACGGCGCAGCCAGTCGGAGCCCATCTTCACGTGGGTCACCTCGTCGGCGAGCATCCAGTCTTCGCAGAACTCGAGCACCGGGTCGCCCGACTCGTTGCCGAACTCCTTCATCGTGCTGAACACGTCGATCGCGAGGCCCTCGAGCGCCCGGTTGACGCCGCACAGGCGCAGCACGGGATCGGGGTTGCACGCAGCCGCGAACAGGAAGGTGCTCTCGGTGTACTCGCCGATCTCGGTGCCCATGTGGTCGCCGAGCTTCAGGGAGATCTCGCAGTGGCGCGCCTCGTCCCAGCACTGCCGCGCCATGTCGAGCTTGAGCTGGAACGGCGCCTCGGTGTCGTCGAAGTCGAAGCACGTGCGGCCGGCGCCCTCGAGCGCCTGGACCTCGCCCACGAAGATGCCGTGCATCAACGATCGCGACCGCTCGGCGGCGGCCGGCCGGTCGGTGGCCATCTTGGCCGGGCCGGTGTTGCGCTGGGCGATCTTCGGGCCCCGCGGGTCGAAGATGCGGTCTTCGATCTTCGACCGGACGAAGCGCGAGTCCCGAGCGAGCTCTGATTCCTGGAGCATCTTCTTCATGCGACTGCTACCTCCTGCACCGGTTCTCCCAGGCTACCGGGGCCCGCGATGCCCCCGGACGCCAGACACAACACTTCGAGCTCCTGCTGGCGGCGACTCGCGCGCTCGACCTTCTCGGGCGTGTCGAGCAACGACTGGATGAGCATCTCGCCGTCGCGCCAGTCCTCGAACTCGTCTTGCAACGCGAAGTTGAGCGAGCGGATCGTCGGCGCATCCGTGATCGTGCTCGTCGCGTTCTTGTGGAAGGTGTACGCCGCGATGAACCGCGGGATGAGCACGCGGTAGACGCCGACCAGCTTCTCGATCGTGTGCTCCGGCGCTTCGGGCTCGCGCACGGCGTCCATGAAGGTGACGAACGCGTCGTTCGCCGGTTTGGTGAGGCGATCCGGGTTCATCTCGCGCAGCTCGGGGAGGCGCTTGTGCCAGAGCTCGCTGTGCCAGGCGTGGTGATAGGTGTGCCGGCCGAGGACCATCTTCACGTCGAGCTCGGGGACGGTCGCGACCCAACCGCCGAGCACCTCGAAGAGGCGCATCTCGGCCCACTTGTAGTTGCCGACCCGGCGCGCGGTCTCCTCGACCGAGAACAGACCGGGCAGCTCGCGTCGGTCCCAGGGCGCGAAGGGAGCACGGGGCTTCGAAGAGTCGGTCACGTAGGCATTCTCACGGTTACTTGACCGCTCGGTCAAGTAGTCGGGAGCGGGGACTTCGACTCGTTCGGGGTGCGCCACGCCCGTGACTCGGCGAGGACGATGCCGGTGAAGATCACGAGGGCGCCGAGGTAGCCCTCCACGCCGAGGCGCTCGCCCACGAGATAGCCCACGAAACCCGCGACCACGGGCTCGAACAGGAGGATCACCGCGGCCCGGCTGGGCTCGACGTACCGCTGCGCCCACAGCTGCAGCGTGAATGCGAGTGCACTGCACGCAACTCCGGTGACAATCGCGGCGAACACCACCTGGGCGGTCACGTGGCCGAGGCCGCCGACGACCACGACCGGCACCGCGCAGATCGCGAGCACGGCCATCTGCGCCGCGGTCAACGCGATCGGGTCGAAGCGCTGCGAGAAGACGCCACCCAGGAAGATCCACGCACCGAACATGACCGCACAACCGAGGGTGAGCGCGTTCCCCGCGCCGATCTCGAGCGAGGCCCCGGTCAGCATGAACAACCCCGCCGCCGACACCACGATCGCGATCACGACCCGCGAGTCGGGGGCGCGTCGCGTGACCAGCACCTCGATCAGCGGCGTGAACACGACGAACAGCCCGGTGATGAACGCGGAGTCGGAGGTCGTGGTGCGCTGCAGACCCGCGTTCTGGAACCAGTAGCCCGCGAAACCGGTGAGACCGAACGCGAGTGTTGCGAGCACGAACGAACGGAACGTGACGTTCACACCCGGCCGGCGGAATCCGCGCCGCAGCGCGATCGGCGTGAGCGCGATCGTTCCGATCGTGAAACGCAACAGGATGAAGCCGACGGGAGTCACGTGCTCGAGCGCGTGCTTGACGATCACGAACGTGCTCCCGTACGCGATCGTGGCCGCGATCAACGCGAATTCCGGCAGCAACGGTCGCTGCGTTCGCCACGCGGCGGGCTCGGCGGTCAACGACGGGTGCTAGCCGGGCCAGCGGTTCGTGATCGGCGGCCGCCGGTCCTTGCCGAACGCCTTGCGCGAGACCCTCACACCGGGAGGGGCCTGCCGCCGCTTGTACTCGTTGCGATCGACCATGCGGGCGACGCGGCGCACGAGCTCGTTGTCGAACCCACGGGCGATGAGCTGCGACACCGATTCGTCGTCCTCGACGTAACCCTCGATGATCGGGTCGAGCACGTCGTATTCCGGGAGCGAGTCGGTGTCCTTCTGGTCGGGCCGCAGCTCCGCCGAGGGGGGCTTGTCGATCACAGCCTGGGGGATCACGTCGTGACCGACGCGCGCGTTCAGATCGCGACAGAGCGCGTACACGAGCGTCTTGGGCACGTCCTTGATCACCGCGAAACCGCCCGCCATGTCGCCGTAGAGCGTCGCGTAACCGGTCGCCATCTCACTCTTGTTGCCGCAGCTGAGCACCATCCAGCCGAACTTGTTGGAGATGGTCATCACCGCGTTCCCGCGGATGCGGGCCTGCAGGTTCTCCTCGGCCACGTCGGGCGCCCGGCCTTCGAACACGGGCGCGAGCATTCCTTCGAACGCGGCCTGCGCGGGCTCGATCGGGACGAGATACGTACGGATTCCCAGTCGCTCGCTGAGCGCGACCGCGTCGGCCACACTTCCCTCGCTCGAGTAACGCGAGGGCAGCATCACGCCGTTCACGTGCTCGGCGCCGAGCGCGTCGACCGCGATCGCGGCAACGAGTGAAGAATCGACCCCGCCCGAGAGGCTGATGAGCACGTCGGTGAAGCCGTTCTTGCGAACGTAGTCACGCGTTCCGAGCACGAGCGCCTCGTAGACCTCGCGCACGGGATCGAGCACGGGCTCGATCCGCCCGGCCGCGCCCGTCGCCGGATCCAGCTCGACGACCAACAGGTCCTCTTCGAACTGCTTGGCGCGCCCGACCACTGCACCGCCGGCGTCGACCACGAGTGACGCGCCGTCGAACACGAGCTCGTCCTGACCGCCGACGAGGTTGACGTAGACGATCGGCACGCCCGTCTGCACCGCCCGACCTGCGAGCATGGTCTCGCGTTGACGCACCCGGCCCGCGAAGTAGGGCGACGCGTTGATGTTCACGACGACGTCGGCGCCGCTCTGCGCCATCGCGACGATCGGGCCCGGTTCCCACGCGTCCTCGCAGATCGAGACCGCGACGCTCAGTCCGGCGATCTCGAAGCGCGGGCCGATCTCGGTCGAAGCCTTGAAGTACCGCTGCTCGTCGAACACCGAGTAGTTGGGGAGCAGCTGCTTGCGGTACACGCCGAGCACCTGGCCGCGCGCACACACGGCCGCCGAGTTGTAGAGATCGTCGGCCTGCTCCGGGAAGCCGATCACCGCCGCGCAGTCGCCGGTGAGTGAGGCGAGCTTCGCGATCGTCTCCCCCGCCGCGGCCACGAAGGCCGGCTTGAGGAGCAGGTCCTCGGGCGGGTAGCCGGTGACCGTCAGCTCGGGGAAGACCACCAGGTCGCATCCCTCGGCGGCCGCGGCGTCGTACGCCGCGACGATCCGCGCCGCGTTGCCGTCGAGGTCGCCGACCACGGCGTTGATCTGAGCGAGACCGACACGCAACCGGGCCATTTGCCCAGGATAACGATGCGTCTCCCGACCACACTCCGTGTGGTCGGGAGACGCATCGGGGGTTCGCGCGACACTCGCTCGATGACGGCGGTCGACAGCGCGTCCGTACGCCGGGCGTTGGAGCGGTCAGCCGACCCGACCGTCGGTCGGGTCGCACTCACCCGGCTGATCGAGGCGCACCCGCAGCTCGGCGAGGAGCTCACCACCGATACGGAGCTCCTCGACGCAGTCGTGGCCGTGAGCGTCGCGTCGCACTCGCTGCTCGCCGTCCTCGAACGCGACAGCGACGCACTGGCCATGCTGCGCAGTCCCGCCCTGCACTCCGCGGCGACTGCCGGCGACTTCATCGCCCGGGCCGCCTCGCTGCTCGAGAGCTCCAAACCTGCCGTGGCGTTGCGCCGGTGGAAACACCGCGAGGTCGTGCGCATCGCAGGACGCGACCTCCTCGGGATCGCCGATCTCCGCACGGTGGCCGCGGAGCTAGCGGGCCTGGCGCAGGCGTGCCTCGGCGTCGCGCTCGCGATCGCCGCGCCGGAGGTGCCGATGGCCGTGATCGGCATGGGCAAGCTCGGCGGAGCCGAGCTGAACTACGCGAGCGACGTCGACATCGTGTTCGTGCACGAGGGCGACACCGCCGAGGCCGAGCGGGCCGCACGGGCGCTGCTCCGCGTGATGACCGAGCCCACCCCCGACGGGATCGTGTTCCGCACCGATGCCGACCTGCGACCCGAAGGCCGCTCGGGCGCGCTCAGCCGAACCATCGAGGCGTACGAGGCGTACTGGCAACGCTGGGCCCAGACGTGGGAGCTGCAGGCGCTCATCAAGGCCCGCCCGGTTGCCGGCGACACCCGGCTGGGCGAGACCTTCGTGACCCGTGCGTCGCCGTTCGTGTGGCCCGACGTGCTCGACCCCGCGGCGGTGCACGAAGTGCGCGCGATGAAAGCGCGAACCGAGCAGATGCTGGCCCGCAAGGGCCTCGAGACGCGCGAGCTCAAGCGCGGCTACGGCGGCATCCGCGACATCGAGTTCGCGATCCAGCTGCTCCAGCTCGTGCACGGCCGCCAAGATCACTCGATCCGCGCGCGGGCCACACTCGACGCGTTGGAACAGCTCAACGGCGGCGGGTACATCACGATCGAAGACGCACGCCTGCTCGACGAGGCTTACGTTTGGTTGCGCACGGTCGAGCACCGGCTCCAACTCGTCGACGAGCACCAGACGCACACGCTTCCCGCCGACACCGAAGCTCGTACCCATCTCGCGCGCGTCCTCGGATTTCGCGACCGGATCGGCGAGTCGGCGCTCGAACAGCTCGACGCCACGCAACGGCGTCACCAGGCGATCGTCCGCTCGATACACGAGAAGCTCTTCTTCGCGCCGCTGCTCGACACGCTCGCCGGCGTCGGCGCCCTTTCGATGGAAGCCGCGCACGAACGCCTGATCGCGTTCGGCTTCCGCGACATCGAGCAGACGCGAGCCGCGCTTGAGGAGCTGACCGCGGGGCTGACCCGCCGCTCGCGCGTCATGCAACAGCTCCTTCCCGCGATGCTCGGCTGGCTCTCGGCCGCGCCCGACCCCGACCTCGGGTTGCTCGCACTCCGGCGGCTGACGGAGGGATACAACCGGAGCTCTACGCTGGCCCGCCGGTTCCGCGACTCGCCGATCGCCGCCGAGCGCACGTGCCGCATCCTCGGCTCGTCGCGCATCCTCGGTGGCGCGCTCTATCGCGAGCCCTCGTTCGTCGACGCGCTCGCCGACGACTCGAGCGGCACGAGTCCGGTGCTCACCGCGGAGGTGACTCGCGACGAGCTCATCGCCGAAGCGCTCGACGCGCTCGACTGGCGCGAAGACGACGCGGGCCGGCGCTCCGGCCTTCGTCGGTTCAAACGCCGGCATCTCCTTCGGATCGGGACGCGCGACGTGCTCGGCTTCGCGGAGCTCGACGCCGCGGGGCGCGAGTTGTCGAGCTTGGCCGACGCGTGTGTCGAAGGCGCGCTGCGTTCGCTCGAGTCGACGTTGCCGTTCGCGGTGATCGGCTTGGGCCGGCTCGGCGGCGCCGAACTCTCCTACGCGTCCGACATCGACGTGATCTTCGTGTACGAAGGCGCGACCGCGCACGACTTCGCGACCGCGGAACGCACGGCGACCCGGCTCGTCGCCGCGATCGGCGAGAACACTGCGGAAGGACGAACGTTCCGCGTCGACACGCGACTGCGCCCCGAGGGCAACCAGGGTCCGCTCGCGCGTTCGCTCGCGGGCTACGAGAGCTACTTCTCGCAATGGGCGCAAACCTGGGAGTTCCAAGCGCTCACGAAGGCGCGATTCGTCGCCGGTGACGCCGAGCTCGGTGAACGATTCGTGAGGCTCTCGCAGACGTTCGTGTACCGCGATCCGTTCCCCGAAGCGTGGCGGCGTGACGTGAGGCGCATGAAGGCCCGTATCGAACGCGAGCGCATTCCACCCGGCGAAGATCCGCAGTTCCACTTGAAACTCGGCCGGGGCTCGTTGTCGGACATCGAGTTCACGGTGCAACTCGAGCAACTCGCCTACGGCGGGAGGAGCCCCGAGGTCCGCGCCCCGTCGACCCTGCGAGCGCTCGCCGCCCTCGTGCGGGTCGGCGCGATCACCGCCGAAGACGCCGAGCCCCTCCGGGCGTCGTTCGTGCTCTGCGAACGGGCCCGCAACTACCGGTATCTGCTCACCGGCTCGCCGAGCGACGCGCTGCCGGTCGACGGCGACGAAGCCGAGAAACTGGCCCGGATGCTGGGATATACGCGGCGTCCGCAGCAGTCGCTCCGTGACGATTACCGGCGGGTGACGCGGCGCGCCCGGGCTGTTGTCGAGCAGATCTTCTACGACCGGCGTGACTAACCCGCCAAATCGCGCAATCGGGCGTTAAGAACGCGTAGAGAAGTGTCCACAAAGTGAAATCGTTCTGGTATCAACAACCTGTGCTTGCGACCACGACTGCAGAAGTCATCGCCGGAGCGGGGGCCACGAAGGACGTCGTGATCCTGCATTGGCCCGAGCAGGCGGACCGGACCGACGAGCTCGAGCGCCTCGGGATCCCCCGGCTCCTCCTCGTCGAACCCGATTGCTCGCCGCCCATCAGCACGAGCTGCATCGAGGACTGGCTCCGGTTGCCGGTCGACGACGCCAGTCTCCGCGCCCGGCTCGTCGCCCTCGCGGCGCATGCGCGCCGCCACCCGATGGTGCCGTCGCTCGACGAGCACGGACAGCTCTCGCACCGGGGTGAGACCGTCTTCCTGTCGCTCACCGACCAGCGCATCGCCGAGGTCCTCGTCGAGAACTTCGGCCAGGTCGTGAGCGAGGAGACCCTGCTCGAGCGGGCGCGGCCCGACAACCGCAACGACCAGACGTTGCGCGTGAACGTCTCGAGGCTGCGGCGCCGGGTCGCGCCGATCGGGCTCGCGATCACGTGTGTCCGCGGGCACGGATACCTCATGCAACAAGAGATCGGGCACGGCTTCTCGGTCTGAGTCCGCGATGATCTCCCGGTGACCTGGGACGGCGCCGAGTACCAAGCGCGATTCGACGCACTCGCCGCCCGCGGCGTCGACGTGCACGGCGAGGCCGCGTTCGTGTGCTCGCTCGAACCCCGGCCCGGGTCGGTGCTCGACGCGGGATGTGGCACCGGTCGGGTCGGGATCGAGCTCGCCCGGCGGGGTCTGACGGTCGTGGGCACCGACGTCGACGCGTCGATGCTCGCCGCGGCGCGGCGCGCCGACCCCGGAGTCGAGTGGATCGAGCACGACCTCGCGACGCTCGATCTCGGCCGGCGCTTCGACGCGGTGCTCATGGCCGGCAACGTCCCGCTGTTCACCCCGGCGGGCACGCAGGCCGCGCTCGTCGGCGGCTGCGCTCGGCACGTCGCGCCGACCGGGTGCCTCGTGGCCGGGTTCCAGCTCGGCCGCGGCTACACGCTCGACGACTACGACGGGCACTGCGCGGCGGTGGGCCTCGTGCCGTCCGAACGGTTCGCGACCTGGGATCGCGAACCGTTCGCCGGTGGCGACTACGCGGTCTCGGTGCACCGCCGGGGCTGATTGTCGGCGGCGCCGGGAATGCTGTTGCCCGTCGATCGGTTACGATATATCGTGATCAGTCAAGAGTGTTCTCAGAAAGGAACCAAGATGGAAGACCACAGACATCGCGGAGGCGGCCGAGGCCGTCATGGCGAACGAGAAGGCCGGTGGGGCGGGCCCCGGATGCGCCGGGGCGACATCCGCACGGCCGTGCTCGCCGTGCTCACCGAGGCGCCGGGTCACGGATACGACGTGATGCAGAACCTCGAGGACAAGACGGGCGGCGCGTGGCGCCCGAGCCCCGGTTCGGTGTACCCGACGCTCCAGTTGCTCGAAGACGAGGGCCTTGTGCGCTCGACCGAACGCGACGGCAAGCGCGTGTTCGAGATCACCGATGCCGGACGGGCCGAGTCGGCCGAGCGCATCGAACGGGCCGGCGGCACCCCGTGGGAGCTCGCCGGCAAGAGCCAGCGACGCGGTCGCGAGGTGCGCGACGCGTTCGCCGGGCTGTACCAGGCGTTCAAGCAGGTCGCCACGGTCGGCACCCCGGAGCAGGTCGAGCGCGGCCTCGCGATCGTGACCGAGGCCCGCAAGCAGCTCTACCAGATCCTCGCGGCCGACTGACGTTCGAGCCCCCCGTCCCCCCGTCCCCCGAACCCCTCGTCCCCCGTCCCGAAATCACTCCTGTTGAGGGAACGCGTCGCCCAGCGGCGCGTTCCCTCTTCTGATGAGGAAATGGGTTGGGATACGCGAGGCGCGCGGCGGGCTGTGGGATCAGCCGTCGTTGTCGGCGGCAGCGAGGAGCGCGGCGATGTCGATCTTCTTCATGTCGAACATCGCCCGCATGGCGCGCTCGAGGCGTCCGCCGTCGGGATCGCTCAGCAACTTCTGCATGGCCACCGGCGCAACTTGCCAGGACAGGCCGTACTTGTCCTTCAGCCAGCCGCATTGGCTCTCTTCGCCGCCCTCGGAGAGCTTTTCCCAGTAGTAGTCGATCTCCTCCTGGTCCTCGCAGCTGATCAACAGTGAGATCGCCTCGTCGAACTTGAATTCCGGCCCGCCGTTGATCGCGGTGAATTCGTTGCCGTCGAGCACGAAGTCGACGGTGAGCACCGTTCCCGCGGGACGCGGCCCGGCCTCGGAGTAGTGCGACACAAAGGTGATCTTCGAGTTCGGGAACACCGAGCAATAGAACTCGGCGGCCTCCTCGCCCTCGGTGTCGAACCACAGGTTGGTCGTGATCCGGGGCATGGCGGTCCTCCTCTTTCGTGTTCGTCGTTCTCTGTCTACAGACCGTCGCGTCCGGCGAGAATCATCGCGAGCGTTCGTCAGTCGTCACCCGAGAATCGTTCCCACGCGGCCTGCTTGCTCACGCCGAGAATCTCGCCGATCAGGGGCGGCCACCGAATCGGTCGTCTCGCGCCCTCAACCAGGGAGTTCGACCACGATTGGGTGAGACGATCGGGCGTCCCGGATGCTCTAGGAGATCAGTGACGGAGCTCGAATCGGGCGAGGTGGAACTGCGGTCGGACGGCTCGTCGTTCGACGCGTTCGTCGAGGCGCAGGGCCCGCGGTTGCGACGGGCGCTCGTCGCCGCGAACGGCGTGCAGATCGGCAACGACGCGTGCGCCGACGCGTTGGCCTGGGCCTGGGAGCACCGCTCGAACGTCATGGCGATGGAGCATCCCGTCGCGTACTTGTATCGAGTCGGTCAGTCGGCCGCGCGCCGGCATCGCCGGTGGCGCCAAGAGTTGGACTTCCCGCCGGAAGAACGCGTGGCGGAATCCGCGCCCGGCGCGCCTGGGCTCGACGAGGCACTGCAGCGATTGAACCGGCAGCAACGGACGGTCGTGATCCTGGTGCACGCACACGGCTGGTCGTACGACGAGGTCGCCGAGTCGCTGGGACTTTCCCCCGCGAGCGTGCGAAATCACCTGCACCGCGCGATGAAGCGACTGCGACAAGAGATGGAGAGATCGTGAGCGTCGAACTCGAGCAACGGCTCCGTGCGTACGGCACGACGATCGACGCCGCGACGGCTTCCGACCTCGTCGCGCGCGACGCGCCGGTCGTCGAGACCAGTCTCGAGCAGGTCGACTACCGACCGCGCCGGATCGTGAAGCTCGT
>CAZLEC010000107.1:0-10328 GCA_964558245.1 uncultured Burkholderiales bacterium
TGCCGTCGGCCGCGAAGCACCACCCGTGATAGCCGCAGCGCAGCGACGTGCCGTCTACCCACCCGGCCGAGAGCGGCGCGAGGCGATGCGGGCACCGGTCGGCGAACGCGGTCAGCGTCGCGCCGCCGCGTCCGTCGGGCAGGCGGACCAGCACCCACTCCTCACCGAGCAACCGCACCCGCGTCGGCGTGCCGGCCACCTCGTTGCTGCGCGCGACCGCGTGCCACGCGCGTCGCAACGCGGGATCGGCGTTCGCGAGCCTCCGCGTCAACGCACCAGCTCCTTGTCGAGCGCGGCAATCTCGTCGGCGAACAGCTTGTGCAACGCGACCTTCTCCGAGTCGTCGAGCCACGTGGCGTCCACACCGTTGTGCACGAGCTGCTTCGCGACCTCGGGCGGGTAGTCGTTCTGGCCGACGAAGTCGACGTACTCCTTGCCGATGTCGGTGTGGAACATCGTGGGATCGTCGGAGTTCAGGTGCACGAGCAGACCGGCGCGCATCATCCCGTTGATCGGGTGCGTCGTGAGATCGGGCCAGCCGTACACGACCGCCGTCGAGGTCGGGCAGCAGGTGAAACGGATTCCCTCGTCGCGGCAGCGAGCCACCACGGCGTCGTCTTCGAGGATGTGGTAGCCGTGGTCGATCCGCTCGCAGCCGAGCACGTCGAGGCAGGTCGTGATGTTCACGGCCGGGCCGTCCTCGGAGGCGTGACTAGTGCGGTGCAGGCCCGACCGACCCGCGAGCTCGAAGCTCTCCGCGAACTTCTCCGGCGGGTCCGGCGCCTCGGCGGCGTCCATGCCGAGACCGATGAGCTCGTCGCGGCGGTTCGCGATGACCTCTTCCGTCATCTGGTACGCCATCTCCGGCGGGTCCTGGCGGTACACGTCGGCAATCAGCCGGCACCGCACCCCGAAGTCGAGCTCCGCAGCCGCGCAACCTTCCGCCAGACCGTTGATGACCGTCGCCATCGCCACACCGCGCGGCGTGTGCAGGGTCGGGTTGAAGAACATCTCGCGGTACTTGAGGTTGCCGAGCTTTACACCGTCCTCGAGCGACTCGTACGCAACGCGCGCGAAGTCGCCCTGCGTGATCACCGTGGAGTTCACGAGACGGAAGATCTCGAGGAACTCGTAGATCGTCTCGTAGTCGTAGATGCGCTCCACGTCGTCGGTGGGCAGCGCGATGTCGTGAGCGCGCGCCAGGTCGGCGACGGTCTGCGGCCGCAGCGTTCCCTCGACATGGCAGTGCAGCTCGACCTTCGGCAGCCGGCGCAGGTACTCGTCGTAGTTCACCTCAGGACTCCTCCCAGTTTCGGAACGCGTCGATCATCTGCTCCACGTCGGGGCCCAACGGGTAGAGCACCGGGCAGGTGCACCCCGAGTTCACGTACTCGGCCACTTTGGCGCGACATTCGTCGGGCGTGCCCGACGCGGTGATGAGCTGCACCACTTCGTCGGGAACGAGCTTCGACGCCGCGACTACCTGTTCGTGCGTCGCGGGCCAGGTCAGCACCGCGCCGATCTCGTCGAGCATCGCCTGCGGCACCCCCGATGCCTTCATGATGTGCGGCTGCTGACCCAGATATTGGGTCACGAGCAGGCGGGCCGCGTCGAGTGCCGCGTCGCGGTCGTCGTCCATCGAGCACACGACGAGCTGGGGACGGTCGATGTCGTCGAGGCGGCGACCGCCCTTCTCCGCGCCCTCCGCCAGCGCCGACATCGCGCGCTCGTTGTACGCGGGTGACACCAGGTAGTTCAGCAGCGCGCCGTCGGCGATCTCGCCGGCCAGGCGCATCATCTGCATCCCCGTGGCGCCGATCACGATGGGCACGGCCTTCGGCACCCGCTCCTGGTACACGTAGTCGAGCTCGACACCGTCGAGGTGCACGAACTCGCCGTCGAAGGTCACGGTTTCGCCGGCCAGCAACGCTCGTACCGTCGTGACGATCTCGCGCATCGCGAGCAGGGGACGCGCGCGCGACACACCGACCTTCGCCGCGAGCGGGTCCCACCACGCGCCGATGCCGAGGATCACGCGGCCGGGCGCGAGGTCGTCGAGCGTCGAGAACGTCGACGCGAGGAACGCGGGATTGCGGACCCACATGCTCACGACGCCCGACCCGAGCTTGATCCGCTCGGTCGCGGCGCCGAACGCGGCCAGCGGGATCGTCGCTTCGCGCACGAGACGGCTCTCGGCCTGCCACACGGCTTCGAAACCGGCTCGTTCCGCAGCCCGCGCGTAGTGCATGCCGTCACGAATGGGATGCGCGTCCTGCAGGTAGAGCGCCACGCGGGCCACGATCAGATCTCCTCCATGCGGCGGAACAGGCGCGCCGCGTGCTCGCCGGCGCGGGCGCGGATCTCCGCGGAGTCGACCCGAGTGGGGCCGAGCTCGTCGAGGACGATCTCACCGCCGACGGCCACCCGCTCCGCGCGCACATCGGTGGTGTACGCGAGCCGCCCCGGCTCGACCGGCGTGTACGACCAGGTGACGACGTCTTCGAGCACGTCGGGCACGAGCGCGGCCCCCGCCTCGAGCCAGGTCCACGCCTGATCGGGTGTGGAGGTCAGGTCGGAGTCACGCGCGAGCACGAACGCGAGCCGGAACTCGTCGAGCATGTCGGCGCCGATCCCGTCGGTGCCGAGCGCGACGCGGGGAAAGCGCGCGGGCCGCCCGTACCCGACGCCGTTGTTGAGGTTGGAGCGCGGGTTGTGCACGACGGTGCCGGGCAACGTGCGGTCGAGATGTACGCAATGCGCGAGCAACCAGTCGTCGCGCGCCCGGCCGGCCAGTCGGACGCCGGAGCGCACGTCGACCGCGTCCTCGGCGACATGGATGTGCACGCCGACGCCGAGATCGGCGGCCGTGCCGCACACCGCGTCGAGCGTCTCGTTGGTGAGCGTGAAGCACGCGTGCGCACCGACCAGGCCCCGGCCCCCGGCGCGCAGGAACCGCTCGTTCTCGGCCAGGCCGGCCTTGGCGCCGTCGGGTCCGTTGCGGTCGGTCACCTCGTAGCAGCACACGACCCGAACGCCGACCTCGGCGCAC
This sequence comes from uncultured Burkholderiales bacterium, assembly GCA_964558245.1. Lineage (GTDB taxonomy): Bacteria > Actinomycetota > Acidimicrobiia > IMCC26256 > PALSA-610 > JBBQER01. Next base: position 3,050 of record CAZLEC010000107.1, read on the forward strand.
GCGTCTGCGATCACGTCGAGACTGCCCTCGATCGCCGACGGGCTCGAGTGATGGTCGATGATCGCGGTCGTGCCCGACTCGAGCGCCTCGAGTGCACCGAGCAGGGCCGACCAGCGGATCGTCTCGAGATCGAGCGCGCGATCGAGCCGCCACCACACCAGGTCGAGGATGTCGGTGAAGTCGCGGGGCACCCGAGGGGGCGCCGGCATGCCGCGTGCGAGCGCGGAGTAGAGATGATGGTGGGCACAGACGAGGCCGGGCGTGGTGCCGCTCGCGGCGCTCTCCTCGTTCATTCGCCGCGACGCATCGGAAGCTGCGCGCGCCACCCGCCGTCGAGGTCGTGCAACGCGGCCGCCACCGCGCCGGCCGTCGGCACCAGGCCGATCTCGCCCACTCCCTTGATCCCGTAGGGCGCGCGGGGCTGCGGCTCCTCGATCAGGATCACCTCGATCTCGGGCACGTCCTTGGCGCGGATGATGCCGAGGCCGCGGAGCGTCGTCACGAGCGGGCGGCCGTTCTCGTCGCACGGGAAGTCCTCGGTGAGCGCGTAGCCGAGACCCATGTGCACCGCGCCCTCGACCTGCCCGACGCACTGCAACGGGTTCACCGCCCGACCGACGTCGTGCGCGGCCACCACCCGCTCGACGGCGCCCGACTCGCGATCCATGACCACGAGCTGCGCGGCGTAGCCGAACGCGGAGTGGATCACCGGCTGCTCCACGCCCGATTCGATGGAGCTCGTCCAGTCGACGCGGTACTCCCCTGCGTAGTCGACACCGGTACGGCAGCCGTCGGCGCGCGCCGCGCGACACGCGTCGGCGACCGCGCCGGCGCCCATCAACGTGCCGCGCGATCCCGTCGTCTGGCCCGCACCCAGCTCGCGCGTCGTGTCGACCACGACACGGACCCGGCCCGGCTCGACGTCGAGCTCCTCGATCGCGACCTGCGCGGCCACGGTGTGCACGCCCTGACCCATCTCGGTCCAACAGTGGCGCACCTCGACCGTGCCGTCGGCCTCGAAGCGCACGACCGCGCGCACGATCTCGAGAAAGCCGTTGCCGAGGCCGGAGTTCTTGAGCCCGAGCCCGACTCCCACCGCGCGCCCGGCCGCGATCGCGGCGTCGTACGCGGGCTTCACCGCGTCGAGACAACGGCGCGCGCCACGACAGCCGTCGTCCATCACCTGACCCGGACCCCACACCTGGCCCGGTTCGATCACGTTGCGGCTGCGAATCTCCCAGCCGGTGATCCCGACCCGCTCCGCGAGACGATCGAGCGCGCCTTCCATCGCGAACTGCGCCTGATTGGCGCCGAACCCGCGGAACGCGCCGCACACCGAGTTGTTGGTGCGCGCCGCGAACGCCTCCACGTCGATGGTGGGCACGTGGTACGGGCCGCTCGCGTGGCCCGCGGCGCGCTCGAGCACCTTCATGCCGACCGACGCGTACGGGCCCGAGTCGCCCACCATGCGCGCTCGCAACGCCGTGAGGCGGCCGCCGGCGTCGCAGCCGACAGTGAGGTCGATGCGGATCGGATGGCGCTTCGGGTGGATGAGGAGCGACTCTTCCCGGGAGAGGGTGCACTTCACCGGCGCACCGAGCAGGAACGCGGCGAGCGCGGTCTGCGCCTGGTTCGCCATGTCCTCCTTGCCGCCGAACGCGCCGCCGTTCGACACGAGCTCGGCCGTGATGCGCTGCGGATCGATGCCGAGCACCGAGGCGACCTGGTCGCGGTCGTCCCACACGCCTTGACCGCCGGAGTACATGGTGAAGCGCCCGTCGCCGTCGGGAACGACGAGCGTGGCCTCGGGCTCGAGGAAGGCGTGCTCGATGCGCTGCGTCTGGAACACCTCGTGCACGACGTGGTCGCTCGCATCGAGCGCGGCGTCGACATCGCCGCGCGCGTAGGCCGAGCGCGACAGCACGTTGCCGTCGAGCTCCCACACCGCGTCCTCGGCGTCGGCGAGCGCGGCGACCGGATCGGAGATCACGCGCAACGGCGCGTAGTCGACGTGCACGAGCTCGGCGCCGCGGCGCGCGGTGTCGCGGTCGATCGCGACGACGAACGCCAGCACGTCGCCGAGATACGACGTGCGGCCGCCCTCCGGGACGAACACGGGCCAGTCCTTGTGGATCAACCCGACCCGCAGCTTGCCCGGCACGTCGGCCGCGGTGAAGACGCGCACGACCCCGGGCAACGCGGCCGCGGCCGACGGGTCGATGCGCAGCACGTCGGCGCGGGCGTGTGCGGCCAGGTGCACCGCACCGTGCAGCATGCCGGGAACGCGCAGGTCGTCGACGTACGATTTGTCGCCGAGCGCAAGGTCGAGTCCCTGGTAGCGCGTGCCGCTCGAGCCGATCCCGCCGAGCGGCAGCACCTCGCGCGTCTCCCCCTTCGCGAGCAGCTCCACCGCGTCGAGGATCTTCACATAGCCCGTGCACCGGCACAGGTGCGCGCCGAGATGACGCGCCGCGGTCTCGCGGTCGAGACCGGCGCCCTTGCGGTCGAGCAGCGACGACACGCGCACGAGGATGCCCGGCGTGCAGAACCCGCACTGCAACGCGCCGGTGGCCGCGAACGCCGACGCGAGCTGCTCGCGTCGCTCGTCGGACATGCCCTCCAGCGTCGTGATCGACGCTCCCGCGACCTTGGCGAGCGAGAGGTTGCAGCTCACCACCGCCTTGCCGTCGACGAGCACCGTGCAACAGCCGCACTGGCCCGACGGCGCGCAGCCGTCCTTCGCCGAGCAGACCCCGAGCTCCTCCCGCAGCGCCGCGAGGAGGTGCGGGTGCGCATCCGAGACCGAGGTCTCGGAGCCGTTGAGCGTGAAGGTCACCACCACCGACTAGCGTCCTCGCCACCGACACGCGATGTCAACGCGGGACCATTGCATTCTCGTAAATTCGCCCGTCCCGGCCCGAAACCTGTGCCCGACCACGAGCCGCTCATCCTCGTCAACCCGGCCCGCGCCGAGAACGCGGACGCCGCGCGGTCACGAGCGCGTATCAGCGAGCCGATCGCGGTGCACCGGAGACTTCCCGGATACGCACCGACGCCGGTGGTCGACGCGCCCGGCCTCGCCGAGCAGCTCGGGCTCGCCGCCGTCTCGGTCAAGAACGAGTCGAGCCGGCTCGGGCTGCCGTCGTTCAAGATCCTCGGCGCGTCGTGGGCCGTGTACCGGCTCCTGGTCGCGCGGCTGGGTCACGAGCCCGAATGGCGCGACCTCGCCGACCTCCGCGCCGCGTTCGCGCCACTCGGCGCGCTCCAGCTGGTCGCCGCGACCGATGGCAATCACGGGCGCGCGGTGGCGCACATGGCCCGGCAACTCGGCTACGGCTCCCGGATCTTCGTGCCGGCCGGAACCGCGGCGGCGCGCATCACCGGGATCGAGCACGAAGGTGCGCGCGTGACGGTCGTCGACGGCACCTACGACGACGCAGTGCAGGCATCGGCCGCGCTCGCGGCCGACACCGTGCTCGTGGTGTCGGACACGTCGTGGGACGGCTACACCGACGTGCCGCGCACGGTGATCGAGGGTTACAGCACGATCTTCGCCGAGCTCGACGAGCAGCTCGCGAGCGCGCCGCCCGACCTCGTGGTCGTCCCGATGGGCGTCGGTGCGCTCGCGGCCGCGGTCGTCGATCACTACGCGGCGAGCGCCGTGATCGTCGCCGTCGAGCCCCTCCGCGCCGCGTGCGGACTGCGCTCGGCCGAGGCCGGCCACCCCGTGCTCGTGCCCGGGCCGCACGATTCGATCATGGCCGGCCTCAACTGCGGCACGGTCTCGGTCGTGGCGTGGCCCGCCGTGTCGCGCGGCGTGGATCTCTTCGTCGCCGTCGACGACGCCGCCGCCGAACGCGCGATGCGCGACCTCGCCGGGATCAACGTGACCGCGGGCGAGACCGGCGCCGCGTCCCTCGCGGGACTACGCGCGGTCGTCGAAACGGGCGCGGTCGAACCCGCGGGGCGCCGGGCGTTGGTGTTGTGCACCGAAGGTGCGACCGACCCCGCCGCGTACGAGCGCATCGTGGGCCACGCGCCGCCGCGTGGGACCTCGCCCTGAGTCGGTTCAGGCGTCGCGATTGGCGGTCGCGACGACCGGCGCCTGCGACGACCACGGGAAGTTGATCCATCGCTCGGTCCGCGCCCACACGTACTCCGGCGTGATGATCGAGCGCGGCTTGTGGTACAAGACCGCGCAGCGCGCCTCCGCGACGTGCTCCGAGATCTCCTTGCGCACGAGCTCGAGCGTCTTGCCGGTGTCGGCGACGTCGTCGGCGATGAGCACTCGCATGCCGCGGATGTCGAGGAGGTCGAGCATCGGCGGCAACACCACGGGCACGTCGAGGCGCTCGTCGACACTCGTGTAGAACTCCACGTTCATCGCGAAGCAGTTCTTCACCGCCAACGCGTACGCGAGCGCTCCCGCAACCGTGAGCCCTCCCCGCGCGATCGCGAGCACGATGTCGGGTTGGAAGCCGTCGTTCGCGATCTCGGACGCGAGATCACGCGTCGCGACGCCGAACGTCTCCCACGTGAGTATCTCGCGGTCGGTGGTGAGGTCGGGCGCCGTCAGGTCGAGGGTGTCGTGCTCCGCCATGGGCTCACGGTAGCGAGGCACCGCCCGCCGCGCGCGGAGTGTCACACTGCAGGCATGGACGCCGCGAACGCCAAGATCTACATGGCCGGGCCGCTCGGATTCACCGAGGCCGGACGTCTCTACCACCAGACGGTGCTCGTGCCCGCAGTGCAGGCGGCCGGGCTCGAGCCCCTCGACCCGTGGGACGTCGACCCCGAGCTCCAAGCCGTGTTCGCGCTGCCCGTCGGGAGTCCGGAGCGCCGGACCCGGTTACCGGAGGTGAACCGGGCGATCGGTGCGCGCAACGCAAGGCTCATCGACGAGTGCACGGCCGTGCTGGCCGTGCTCGACGGCAACGACGTCGACAGCGGCACCGCGGCCGAGATCGGCTACGCCGCCGCCAAGCACAAGCCGGTCGTGGGTCTGCGGTGCGACCACCGCGTCACCGGCGACAACGAGGCGACGCTGGTGAACCTCCAGGTGGAGTGGTTCGTGATCGAGAGCGGCGGCAGCCTCGAGACCGACCCGCGCGCCGCGATCGCCGCCCTCGAGCGGCTCGCCGGCTCCCGCGCGCCGAGGCAATAGCGACCTCGGTGTCGCGTCCCGACCCGTAGGCTGGGCGCGTGGACGATCCGGTGTTGCAGACGGTTCCGCTCGGGTTCCAGTGGCCCACGATCGATCCGTTCCTGTTCTGCGTGCATCACCTCGACTCGTATCCGGAGGCCAACGAGCACATGGGCCCCGCCGCCTCGCTCGCCGGGCGCGAGATCGGCGCCGACTTCGCCGGCATCGACGGCTGGCGCATGTACCACGGCGCGTCGGTGCCGGGGTTTCCGCAGCACCCGCACCGCGGCTTCGAGACGGTCACGTTCGTGCGGCGCGGCTTCGTCGATCACTCCGACTCGCTCGGCGCGACTGCGCGCTTCGGGCGCGGCGACGTGCAGTTGCTCACCGCCGGGCGCGGTGTGGTGCACTCCGAGATGTTCCCGCTCCTCGACACCGAGCACGCGAACCCGTGCGAGCTGTTCCAGATCTGGTTGAACCTCCCGGCGGCCGACAAGATGGTCGACCCGTACTTCACGATGTTGTGGAACGAAGACCTGCCCCGCCACACGGTGACCGACGACGGTGGTCGCCGCACGGAGATCACGATCATCGCGGGTGAGCTCGCCGGGCTGCGCCCGCCGCCGCCCCCACCGGATTCGTGGGCGTCGCGCCCGGCGGCCGACGTCGCGATCTGGCATCTCGTGCTCGAACCCGACGCCCGCCTCGACCTGCCTGCCGCGCGCGGCGGCGAGACGGTGCGCACCCTCTACGTGTTCGAAGGCGCGGCGCGCGTCGCCGACCACGAGCTCGTCGCGCCCACCGGAGCGGTGCTGCGCGCCGACGACATCGTGACCCTCGCCGCCGGGGCCGGCGGCGCCGAGGCGCTCGTGCTCCAAGGCCGGCCGATCGGTGAACCGGTCGCGCAGCACGGACCGTTCGTGATGAACGACCGGGCCGGTATCGAACAGGCCTTCGCCGACTACCGCGAGACCGGCTTCGGAGGCTGGCCGTGGAGCGTCGACGATCCGGTACACGCACGCGACGCCGAGCGGTTCGCGAAACGGGCGGTCGGCGACACCGAGCTCCCCGATCGCGAGTCGCGGCCGCGCCCCGAGCGCGTGGTCAACCGGACCTGAGCGCCGTGTCGGGGTTCTCCGCCGTCGACGACGCCGACAACCCCGCACTGTTCGTCGAGTACCTCGACGCCACCGCCCGCGGGCTGGCGGCCATGAAGCACTACGTCGTGGCCGCCCACGAGGTCGGGGGCTCCGACCTCGTCCTCGACATCGGCTGCGGCGCCGGCCACGACCTCGAGCTCCTCGCATCCGCCGGTATCCGCAGCATCGGGATCGATCCGAGCCTCACGTTGCTCAACGCCGCCGGGGCGAAGCTGCAGCGCGCCGCGCCCCGCCCCGGGCTCGTGCTGGCCGGAGGCGAAGCCGTGCCGCTCCGGTCGGCATCCGTGCGCGGGTGCCGGATCGAGCGGGTGCTCCAGCACGTCGCCGACCCGGCCGCCGTGCTGACGGAGGCGGTGCGCTGCCTTCGACCCGGCGGCCTCCTGACGGTGTTCGAGCCCGACTGGACCCAGCTGCAGATCCCGAGCGAGCAGTTCGGGCCCGACGCGACCTGGCTCGCGAACGTGAGACAGCCCCGGATCGGCAAGGCGCTGTGGGACCTCGTGGAACGCGCCGGCTGCCAGGTCGACGACCGGGTCGAGGAGCTCTCCGTGTGGACCAGCCTTGCGCTCGCCGAGCGACTCGTGTCCGTGTCGGCCGGCCTGCGGCGCCGGGTCGAGCAAGGCCACTTCACGCCCGATCACGCGCGGGCCTGGCTCGCGGAGCGGTTCCCGCTCGACCGCGAGTGGGACGCGGACGGCGACGCGTGGAGCGAGCTGGCCGAGCTCGGCTGGCTCGGCGTCTCCGTCCCCGAGGCGGACGGCGGCGCGGGGCTCGGGTTCGTCGAGGAGGCGATCCTGCTCGAGGAGCTCGGCTACGCCCTCTACCCCGGCCCCTATCTCGCGACTGTCGGGCTCGCGCTGCCGTGGCTCGGGCCAGAGGGGCGGGCCGCGGTCGCCGCCGGCTCGGTCCGCTGGTCGGCCGAAGTGCACGGGCTCGTGCCGCAGCTCGGTGCGGTCGACCGCGTCGCGGGCGAGGA
>CAZLEC010000108.1:0-10297 GCA_964558245.1 uncultured Burkholderiales bacterium
CCCGCGCCGTTGCGGCCGATCACGCCGTACACCGAGCCGGCCGGGACCTGGAAGCTCACGCCGCGCAGCGCCTCGATCAGCATCGACTGCTTGGAGCTGTCGCGAAGGCGCGCGAGCGTGCCTTTCAGCGTCTGGTTCTTCTCGCGCGTGACGCGGAAGCTCACCGAGAGGTCGTCGACCCAGACGGCGGGCGGGCGATCAAAGTCGGACAGCAAAATCACGCTCCCGCGCCAGGAACACCAAGGCTCCGAAGAGGAAGAATCCCACCGCCCACGCCGTGGCCGCGAGCAAGTACGCGGGCGACGGCATCTGCGCGTTGAAGATCTGCTCCAACGCCGCGAACGACGGGTAGAGCGGATTCCACCGCAGGTACACGAGGAGGTTCGGCGGGATCTCGCGCACGAAGTAGAGCGCGGGAGTGACGTAGAGCCAGATCTTGGTCACGTACGGAAGGAAGCCGCCGGTGTCGCGGTAGAACACCATGAGCGGCGCGAAGAGCAGCCCGAGCCCGAGCGACATGATCGCCAGGATCACGACGATCAACGGCAACGTCACGAGCGACTTCCCGAACGGCTGCCCGAGCACGAGGTGGAAGACGAAGTAGACGAGCAGGGTCGGCAGGAAGTCGAACACTGCCTTCACGATCGCGACGATCGGGAGCACGGCCCTCGGGAACGACGAGTTCAGGATCAGGGCCCGGCCGTTGAGCAGCGATCGCGCGCCGGCCATCATCGAATTGCTGACGAAGGTGAACACGAACACGGCCCACACGAGGTGGGCGATGATCGCGTTGCGCGCCGGGCCCGTGCCCGCGGGCCGCACGACCGTGCGCAGCAAGAAGTAGACCGCCGCCAACAGCAGCGGGTCGAGAATCACCCACAGCTGGCCGATCGCGGAGTCGTAGTGCTCGGCCTTGAGGTCGGATCGCGCCAGGTGCCAGACGAACCGCCGGCGCCCCCACAACTCGACGAAGTACGCACGCATCGGCGGCAGACCCGTGGCCGTCGACTCGTAGACCGTCGGTATGCGATAGGGCTGCGTGGCCGCCATGAAGCCTCGGCTGCGGATCTGCGGCGAGGCGGGCGCCCGCCGCGCGCCGCCTCGATCCGGGCAATCCTACCGAGTCGGCGGCCCGTTATTGACCGGTTCGGGCGATAGATCGCGACCGGCCCGCGGCCGCCAACGCCAGTGCCACCGACCGATCCCACGACCAGTGCTCGGCGGCCGCGGCCTTCGCGGCCCCGCCCAGCCGCCGACGGAGCTCGGGATCGTCCCGCAAGCGCCGCAGCACGGCTGCGAGGTCGTCACGGTCGCCGGGGTCCACGAGCACCGCGTCGACACCGTCGTGCAGCTGGGTCGGGAGCGCGCCGACGCGAGGCGCCACCACGGCCACGCCGGCCGCGAGGTACTCGGCGAGCTTCAGCGGCGAATAGTGAAACGGTCCCGCCTCCGTCGCGAGCACGAGGCCGACGTCCATCGCCGCGAGATGCTCGGGAATGTCGTCGTGCGGAACCGTGCCGGTGCAGTGCACCGCCACGCCGCGCGCCCGCGCGAGCCGTTCGACGTGCGCTCGCTCGGGACCGTCGCCGACGAGGAGCAGGGTCGCGCCGTCGAGCCCCGCGAGCGCCTCGACCGCGGTGTCGAGCGCGTGGAATCGCCGGAAGCTCCCGACCCAGCCGACCACGAACCGGCCCTCGAGCCCCAGGCGCCGGCGCACCGAATCGCGATCGGGCGGCGCGCGGAACAAATCGAGGTCGGCGCCCGTGGGTGTGATCACGATCCGCTCGGGATCGACGCCGATGCGCCGCACCTGCTCGGCCACCGACTCCGATCCGCACGCGACGACGTCGGCGGCGCGCAAGGGCCCGCGCTCGCCGGCCCGCTCGATCCAACTGCTCCATCCCGGGCGGCGGACACCCCATTGCCGCGCCTGCCAGACCAGTGGCGCGGGCACGAACACCACTGACGGCACGCCGAGCTCGCGCGCCAGGCGCGCGCCGGCGGTGTGGAAGAGCTCGTGCCGTTGCCACACGCACGCGATCTCGCTCCCGCGCCACGGGCCCGACGCTTCCACGCGGAACGCGCGGGCGCGTCGCCACTCCCGGAGGTCCTTGAGCGCGGTCTTGCCGACTACGGGCACCCATCGGTGCCAGCGCGGTCCCGATGCCGACGCGAGCGTTGCCGCCGACGCGCGCCGGCGGAGCGCGTCGGGCTCCATCACGCCTTCGGGTGTGACGATCCAGACCCGCCCAAGCAGGTGGCGCAGACCGCTCGCCCAGCCCGCCGCGCTCACCCACGCCGCGACCGGTCCCTGTTGCCCGGCCGCGACCGTCGGGAGCACGAGGATCGCACCGCGATCGGCCGGCGCCTTGCCCTCGTCACTCCGCTCGCGCCCGGACTCCATGGTCGATCAACCGTAGTTGGCGGGGTCGGGAGTCGAGGTGGTGACACGATGGCGCCCGTGCGCATCCTGCACCTCGTGAGCCGGAGTCAGCGCCGCGGCGCGGAGCTCGTCGCGGTCGAGCTCGCGCGCGGGCTCGACGCGCTCGGGCACACCAACCGAGTCGTCGCGTTGGCGCTCGGCTTCGACGGCAGTGAGAACACCGACGTCGCGCCGTTGACGCGCCGCACCGACGGCGGAGTCGGGGCGCTCCTCGCCGGCGTGCGCGCGTTGCGCCGCGACCTGCGCGCCGAGCCGGTCGACGTCGTGCTCGCGCACGGAGGCCGCGCGGTGGAGGCGGCCGTGTTGGTGCGCCGCCGCTGGCGACCCCTGATCGTGTGGCAGCGCATCCTCGGGTTCCCGCCCGCGATGTGGCGGCCGGTACCGCGCGCCCGGTGGCGCGCGGTCGTGCGGCGCGTCGACGCGGCGGTCGCGCTCACGCCCGACCTCGGCGCCGAGCTCCGCCGGCTCGGATACTCCCGGCCGATCTGGGTCATCCCGAACTTCCGCGACCCGGAGCCCTTCGCGGCGCTCGACCGCGAAGCCGCCGCGAGCGCGCTGCGCGGCGAGCTCGGCCTGGCACGAGCCGTCGCGCTGGTCGGCTTCGTCGGTCACCTCATCGAGCAGAAGCGACCCGATCGGGCACTCGACACGTTGGTCGCGATGCACGAGCTCGGAGTGCCGGCACACCTCGTCGTCGCCGGCGACGGTCCGCTGCGCGCCGGCCTCGACCGCGAGATCGCGACGCGCGGGCTCACCGAGTTCGTACACGTCCTCGGTCATGTCGACGACGTCGCGCGCGTCCTCGCCGCGATCGACGTGTACTTGCTCACGAGCGACTCGGAGGGCCTCCCCGGCGTGTTGATCGAGGCCCAGATGGCCGGGTGCCCGATCGTGACGGTCCCGGTCGGCGGTGTGCGCGATCTCGTCGCCGACGGCGAGACCGGAATCGTCGTCGGCGCGGTCGACCATCGCGAGCTCGCCCGCGCGACGGTCGGCCTGCTGCGCGACCCGACCCTGGCGCGCCAGCTCGGGAACCGCGCACGCGAAGAGTCGGGACGCTTCTCCTCGACCCGGGCTGCGTCGGTGTACTCCTCGCACCTTTGCGAGTTGGTCGAGCACGTCGGCGCCCGACCGCGTACTTGATTTGAATACTGCCGCCCGGGGAATGGTTCAAACGGCCTAATTGATTAGGCCCGGTTTACTTGCGGGGCCGCAGGCGCGAGCATGTCACATTCCACGCATAAGCGGCCGAGGCGGCGGCGCGATGCGAAGTACTCCCGGTTGACGCTCGACGTCGACCGGACCAAGATTTGCGACGGCAAGCCGGACGGATCTGGCTCGTTGCCTGGCTACGCGGTGCGGGGGGGTGCGGGGGTGGGTCGATTCTCGGCAGCGCCGCTGAGCGAGGGACCGAACGCGTCTTCGGACCCTCATCGGTTCGCACGCTCCGTGTACGGCGTCGCCCAGGGCCGCGGCACCACCAGTCTGCGAGTCCTCGATTTCGGAGTGATCGGCGGGGCGTGGCTCCTCGCATTCCTCCTCGGTTTCGGAGGGGACGCGCCGTTCGGCATGCGCGGCTTCATCCCCTACCTGCTGATCCCGATCGTCACGCAACTTTTCGTCAACCAGGTCATGGGCCTCTACGGCCCCGTGTGGCGCTACGCGTCGGTCGAGGAAGCGGTGCGCGTCGTCGCCGCCGCGTCCACCGGCATCTTCGCCTCCACGTTCGTGCTCGCGTGGTTCGCCGACCTGCAGCACATGACGCTGCCGATCCTGACCGCGCCCCCGGTCGCGGCGCTGTTGATCCTGCTCGGTTGCGGCGGCATCCGGTTCCAGGCGCGCCTGTTCGCCCTCGAGCGTCAGCGTGACGGCAAGAGCACACGCCTGCGCACCCTGATCGTCGGCACCACCGACGCCGGCGTCGCGTTGGCGCTCGAGCTCGGGTCGCGCACGTTCGGCGACTCCGTCGTGGTCGGCTTCGTCGACGACGACGCGCAGATCGTCGGCCGATCGGTGCGCGGCATCCGCGTGCTCGGCACGACCCAAGACCTCGAAGAGGTGTGCGAGCGCGAGCACGTCGAGCGCATCGTCATCGCGCTGCCCGAGGCATCACGCGAGCGTCGCGGCGAGATCGAAGCGCGCGCGTTGAAGACCGACGCACAGGTGAAGGTGCTCGGCGGACAGTCCGACTCCGCGGGCGAGCCGCTCCTCAACAGCTTGCGCGACCTCGACCTCACCGACCTCCTCGGCCGCGAGCACGCGCCGGTCGACCCGAGCGACATCGCCGACTACCTCGAAGGCGCGAACGTGCTCGTGACCGGGGCCGGCGGATCGATCGGCAGCGAGATCGCACGCCAGATCGCGCAGTACCGCCCCGCACGGCTGCTCCTCCTCGACCGTGACGACAGCCTCCTCTTCGAAGTGGTCGCGTCGCTCGACAAGGCCGAGCCGATCCTCGCCGACATCCGCGACGAAGGCCGCCTGCGCGAGATCTTCGAGCGCCACGAGCCCGACGTCGTGTTCCATGCCGCCGCGCACAAGCACGTGCCGATCCTCGAGTCGCACCCTTCCGAAGCGGTGCAGACGAACATCCTCGGCACCTGGACCCTCGCGCAGGTCGCGGCCGACCATCGCTGCCGCCTCGTGCACATCTCGACCGACAAGGCCGCCGATCCCGTGTCGGTGATGGGCGCGAGCAAGCGGGTCGCGGAGCTCGCCGTCCTCTCGATCGGCAATGAGCACGAGCTGCCGTTCGCGGCGGTGCGCTTCGGCAACGTCCTCGGCAGCCGCGGCAGCGTGGTGCCGACCTTCTTCCGCCAGATCGTCGAAGGCGGTCCGGTCACCGTCACCGACGCCGAGATGACGCGCTACTTCATGACGATCCCCGAAGCAGTCAGCCTCGTGCTGCAGGCGGGCGCCATGGCCGACAAGCGCAAGGTCTTCGAGCTCGAGATGGGGCAGCCGGTCAAGATCATCGAGCTGGCCCGCCAGATGATCCGCCTCGCGGGCCACCGGCCCGACGCCGACATCAAGATCGAGATCGTGGGGACACGCCCGGGCGAGCGCCTCGAGGAGTACCTCCACGACAACGCGGAGACGGTCGAGCCCACGTGGCACCCGTCGATCCGCAGCCTCACGCCGAAGATCCCCACGGATCGGGCGCGGCTCGCCTACTTCCTCGACGTGTGGCGGCGTTGCTGCACCGGCTCGCACGAGCAGGTGATCGTCGGCCTGCTCGACCAGATGCTCACCGAATGCGGCGTCGAGTGTCACCTCGACGGCGAAGTGGTGTTCGAGCCCGCGATGGCGCACGACGTCGCGTCGCTCGCGCCGGCCGTCTCCATCGACCTGACCTCGGCCGACCTCCTCGACGACGACCGGCTGCCGGCGCTGCTCGGGGGCCAGCCCGCGTTCGCTCCCGGCCTCCCGTTCGTGCGGCCTTCGCGCCCGCCGCTCGAGCGCGTGATGAAGCGGCTCGAGCCGTCGTACAAGAAGGGCATGCTCACCAACGGGCCGCTCGTCGAAGAGCTCGAATCGCGCATGGCGGAGCGCCTCCGGGTGTCGCACGTCGTCGCGCTGAGCTCGTGCACTTCGGGCCTCATGCTCGTCGTGCAAGCCCTCACGCAGGGCCGACCGGGCCCGGTCGTGGTGCCGAGCTTCACGTTCTCGGCGTCGGCGCACGCGGTCATGTGGAACGGGCGCGACCCGCGCTTCGTCGAGTGCTCGTCGCGGTCCTTCCAGATCGATCTCGCCGACACGGCCCGCCAGCTCGCCGGGGCAAGTGCGATCATGGCCACGCACGTGTTCGGCGCGCCGTGCAACGTCCGGGAGCTCGAAGACCTCGCCCGCGCGCACGGCATCCCGCTGGTGTTCGACGCCGCGCACGCGCTCGGCGCGTACGTCGACCGCGTGCCGGTCGGTTCGTTCGGCAACGCCGAGGTCTTCAGCCTCACTCCCACCAAGCCGCTCGTCGCGGGTGAGGGCGGGCTCGTCGCCACGAACGACGCCGCGCTCGCCGAGACGTTGCGCATCGGCCGCGACTACGGCAACCCGGGCAACTACGACACGCGGTTCGCCGGTCTCAACGCGCGCATGTCGGAGTTCCACGCCGCGATGGCGCTCGAGTCGCTCGCGCAGTTCGACGAGTCGCTGGAGCGCCGCCGCCACCTCGCCGGCCTGTATCGCGACCATCTCGCCGACGTGCCCGGCATCGAATTCCAGACCGTCTCGGCGCGGGACACGAGCACCTTCAAGGACCTGACGATCAGGGTCGACGCCGATCCCTTCGGTCTCTCACGCGACGGGCTCGCGCTGGCACTGCTCGCGGAAGGTGTCGACACGCGCAAGTACTTCGACCCGCCGGTGCATCGCCAGCGCACCTACGAGCACCTCGAGTACCGCCGGCTCCCGGTCACCGACGCCGTGGCCGGAAGCGTCCTCTCGCTGCCGGTGTACCCCGACCTGTCCGACCACCAGGTCGAGCGGGTGTGCGGGATCATCCGCGCCGCGCACGAGCACGCCGTCGAGCTCGACGCGTACGTGTCGACGATGGCCGAGGTCGACAGCCACATCTTCGAGCTCGACTAACTCGACGAGCCGGCCTCGCTCAACTCGCCGAACGCGAGCGCGTAACACACGGCGGTGAGCGAGAGCCCGTCGAGCATTTGCGCGTCCTGCACGAGGCGGCGGAGATCGGCGACGCTCACCCACTCGACCCGCTCGGACTCACCGGGATCGCTGGGCTCGCCCACGCGCGTCGCACCGTCGGCGACGAAGATGTGGAACATCTGGTCGGAGGTGCCGTTGGTCGGGTGATAACGCGTGAGCGGCCGCAACGCCGACGGCTCCCAACCGGTCTCCTCGAGCGTCTCGCGCGCCGCCGCCTGCTGCGGTGTCTCGCCGGGATCGACCCGCCCGGCCGGGATCTCCCACCCCCACGTGTCGGTGATGAAGCGGTGGCGCCAGAGCAGCAGCACGCCACGTTCGGGATCGCACACCACCGTGCCCGCGGCGTGATTCGGCATCCGCACGACGTGATGCTCGAATCGATCACCGCCCGGGATCTCGACGTCGACCAACACGAGTCGTACCCACTCGCTGTCGTAGAGACTGCGTTCGCCGTGCACCGTCCACTGCATTCGGCGGACTGTAGGCGTCGATTACGATTGCCGCGGGGCGCGCTCCTCCGGGGCGGTGTGTACGCGCCCACCGGCGAATCGGAGTGCAATGACGCAGGCGCCGACGCGATCGCCCGAAACGGGCTCGCGCTCGTCTGACGCCGCGTCGCGATCGTCCGAACCGGCGGCTTACACCGTGTTCTTCCTCGCCGAGTTCGTCGCGCTCGTGTTCTACCTGGCGATCTCCCGCCAGATGTGGTTCTACCTCGACGAGTGGGACTTCCTCTCGAACCGGACGGCCTTCAACCTCGGTGATCTCTTCCGGGCCCACAACGAGCACTGGGTCACGATCCCGGTCCTCGTGTACCGCGCGCTGTGGTGGGTGTTCGGGCTCCACAGCTACCGGCCGTACCAAATGGTGATCCTGCTCCTCCACCTGGGCGCCGCGTGGCTCGTCCGGATCGTGATGCGCCGCGTCGGCGTCCGGCCGTGGACCGCCACGCTCGTGGCGTGCATCCTCGTGTTCTTCGGCAGCGGCTACCAGAACATCGTGCTGCCGTTCCAGATGACGCTCGTCGGTTCGCTCGTGTTCGGTCTCGTGCAACTGCTGCTCGCGACGCGCGACGCCGACCGCCGCCCGGGCTTCGATCGGCGCGACGGCTACGCGCTGGCGGCCGGCACTGCCGCGCTGATGTGCTCCGGCGTGGGCGTGTCGATGGTCGTCGCCGTCGGTGTCGGCGTGTTGTTGCTGCGCGGGTGGCGCCTCGCGCTCGCGCACACCGTGCCCCTGGCGATCCTGTACTTCGCGTGGTTCGCCGCGATCGGCCGCTCGGGCTACACCGGCTACCACGCGAACGTCGGTCAGGTGCTCAGCTTCGTGCGTACGTTCGTCGCCGCGACGTTCGGCGCGATGGGCCACGTTCGCGGCGTGGGGCCGCTGCTCGCGCTGCTGCTCGTCGTCGGACTGGTGCTCGCGTACCGTCCGCTCGGCTGGCGCGAGCTGCGCCGCCAGGCAGCACTCCCGGTGGCCCTGCTCGCGGGCGCGCTGGCATTGCTCTTGATCACCGCGTTCGGCCGCGCCGGTCTGGCCACCTTCCAGGAGAAGAGCCGCTACCTCCACCTCGTGGCCGCGCTCATCCTGCCCGCGCTCGGCGTCGCGGCCGACGCGGTGATGCGACGCGGGCGCGTGTTGGCGGTCGTCGTGCTCGCGGTGCTCGTCGTCGGCATACCCGGCAACCTCAACGTGATCGTCAACTACATGAACCGCGGGATCGTCACGAATCAGCCGGAGTACCGGGAAATGATGCTGTCGCTCCCCTACGTCGACACCGCGAAGCAAGTTCCGCGCGACGTCAAGCCCGAGCAGTTCCTCGCGCACTTCGTGACGATCGGATGGCTGCTCGACGGCGCCCGGAGCGGCCGGATCCCGAAGCCGTCGACGATCTCACCCCAGAACGAGGCGATGGACGCGCTGCGCCTGTCGTTCCGCCAGAGCCGCGGCAACCCGACGCTCGACGAGCTCCACAACTGCATCGGCGTCGCCAGCCAACACGAGTTCAGCCTCACGCCGGGTCAACGGCTCGTCGTACGCGCGCCGAGTGGCAGCATTCACGTGCTGCCGGTCTCGGTCGGCACGTACAACACGTACCCGTTCCCGATGATCACGCCGGCCGGCTCGATCTTCACCGCAGTGCGGCCGGTCACGTTCCGTACGAGCGGCAACCCGCAGGTGTTCGGGAGGTTGTGCGCGGCGGGGCCGATCATCCGGGCGACGCGCGCGGCCGACGCTTCGGGATCCTGAGCGCGCCGGCGGCTATTCGACCTTGCGGGCGGCCTCACCGAGTCGTTTGGCGACCGGCGCCGGCAACCGCGGCCGGACGCGTCGCCAGCCCGCGTGCGCCCAGCCGAACAAGCGGGTGCGCACGGGACCGTTCTTCGCGAAGAAGCGCCGCAGCCGGCGATCCTCGCGGTCGCGCACGGTGAAGTAGCGATCCATCCAACCCGCGACCGAACGGGCGATCTCGCGATTGCGCGCGAAGCGGGCCGGGTCACACGATTCGAGACGCGTGATCTCGGCCGGACCCATCCATTTGTCGAGGAAGACGCGCCGGTTGCGCGCCCACAGGCCGCGCCAGTCGTCGAGCTTGGAAGCAGTCCCCTTCCCGACGTGTTGCACGAGCGCGCGCTGGTCGTACACGACGTCGAGGTCGTTGACCCAGGCGGTGAAGCACAGGTCGACGTCTTCGCCGCTCGCGATCTCGTATTCCTCGCTCCACGCGCCGAGCCGACGCACGATCTCCGTCGGCATCACATAGACGATGGCGGCCGGCGGCGCGCTGAAGGGCGCGAGCACCTCGATGTCGGTGCCCGGCTCCGTGCGCAGGTTCACCGGGTTGCGCGTCTCCGTGACCGCGGGCACGACCACCGCCGCGTTGGGATGGCAACGCGCGGTCTGCACGAGGTGTGCGGCCCAGCCCGCGGGAACGACCGTGTCGTTGTTGCAGAACGCGACGTACTTCCCGCGCGCGACTGCGAGCCCGGAGTTCATGCCACCGGAGAAGCCGAGGTTGCGCTCGTTGAGCACGGGGCGATCGGCGGCCGCGCGCGCGTAGTTCGCGGCCTCCCACTCCGAGCCGTTGTCGACGATCACGAGCTCGTAGGGGACGTCGGTGTTCCGCCGCACCGAGTCGACGAACTGCTGGGTGTACAAGAGGTTGTTCCACGCGAGCACGACCAC
>CAZLEC010000109.1:0-10293 GCA_964558245.1 uncultured Burkholderiales bacterium
GCTCGAACGCGTCCTGGGTGGGGTTCATGATCCGCGTGTAGATGTTGCCGAGCTCGGCCAGACCGAACAGCGCGGCCGCGTGCTCGGTGTCGCGGAACACGAACGAAGACGTCTGGTAGATCGGCGTGACGCGGGCGCCGGTGGCGTCCACTTCGGAACCGGAGTGCACCTGACGGGTCTCGAAACCCCAGTCGGCCATGGCTGTCTCCTCACGATCGTGTGACGCCCCGCACGCTATGGACCTAATCCCGACCGGTCAAGTCGGGATTACGTTTCTGTCACCATTCACGGGTGCGCCTTCCGTTCCTACGGGCCCCGAACGCCGACCAGACTCGCTCGCGAGCGGTCGCGACGCGCACCGGTCGCCACATCGGCGTGTACGAGTTCGGCGACCCGTCGGGCCGGCCGGTCGTCGCGCTCCACGGCACGCCGTCGTGCGGGGCGGGCTTCGACTGGGCCGACGCACCCGCGCGCGAACGGCGACTCCGCGTCGTCGCGCCCGACCGGCCCGGGATCGGCCAATCCGACCGCGTGCCGATGTCGTCGGTCGCCGACTACGCCGCCGAGATCGAGGCGTTGGCCGACGCGCTGGGCATCGAGCGGTTCGTCGTGCTCGGCTACTCCGGTGGCGGGCCGTACGCGCTGGCGGTTGCGCAGCAACTGGCGGATCGCGTCGAGTCGGCGACGATCGTCGCGGGCGCGGGCGAGATCGGCGCGTGGGCGACCTGGAAGGACTTGGCTCGCAGCGATCGCCAGCTCACCTGGCTCTCGCTGCACACGCCGGTGGTTGCGAAAGCGATCCTGCGGCTCGCCGAGGTCGGCGCGCGCCTGGTGCCGACCGTCGCGCTCTGGTCGGCGGAGGCCGAGTTGCCGAAGGCCGACCGGGAGGTGATGCGCAGCCTGGGTTCCCGAGAGGCGCTGGCGCTCTTCACCCAAGCGTTGGCCGGGAGCGCGGCCGGCGCGGTCGACGACTACGCGTTGCTCGCACGCCCGTGGCACCTTCAGCTGGGCGACATACGGGTACCGGTGCACTGTTGGCACGGCACCGCCGACACCTCCGTGCCGATCGCGCACACCGAAGCCTTGCTCGAGCGCATCCCCGACGTGCGGCTGAGCACCTGGCCCGGCGAAGGCCATCTGGCGTTGATCACGCACATCGCCGAAGTGCTCGACGACATCGCGTCGTCGCCGGGCTGAGCCCGGCCGTCAGCGCCTCGACGCGACCACGAGTGCCGCCGCGACGGCGGTGATCCCCAGCAGCGTCAACGCGTCGAGCCAACCGAAGGAACCGTCTTGCGTGTCGCCGACGGCCGCGATGCCACCGCGCGCGGTGATCGCGTCGGCGAGGTCGCGCGCGCGGCGGAGCGAGACGATGATCGCCGTCGACACGAGGTCGTGCACCTCGATCACCGCGTGACGCGCGCCCCGTTGCCGGTCGGTGTCGCGATGGCGGAGCCGACGAGCCGCCGCGAGCGTGCGCATCTCGTCGACGAGCAGTGGGAGGCACCGCAACGACAGCGCGAGCGCGACGATCCATTCGTCGACCGGGAGGCGGAGCACGCGCAGCGGCCGCGCGAGCCGAGCCAGCGCAGGCGCGACCGCGCCGAGCTCGGTTGTCCATCCCACCAACGCGGCCGACACGACCAGCACCACGGCCAGGGCGAGAAAGCGCGCGGCCTCCGCGAGCGCGCCGAGGCTGATCGGCAGCGGCCCGAGATGCACGACGGTCGGCGTGGTCGACACCGCGTCGAGGACGAGCCCGCCGAGGACCAGCAGATAGAGGCCGCGCGGCAGGCGCGGGAACGCCCCGAGGGGGATGCGGGCGACGAGCAAGCCGATGCCCACGATGCACGCCACGACCGCGACCGTCAGCCAGCTCGGCGCGATCGAAGCCACCAGCGCGAGCTCCGCGGCCGCGAGGAGCTTGGTACCCGGCCACAGGCGGTGCACCGCGGAGTCGCCCGGAACCAGCCGGAGGAACGTCAGCTCCGGCTCGCGCCGCTTCCGGCGAGGCTCGGATACGTCTCGGGCGCCGCGGCCCGCGGAGGCGGAGGTCGGCGCCGTCACGGAAGGTTTCCCCGCGCGATGTCGTGATCACTCGGCCGCCCGGGGCCGTCGTAAGTGATCCGACCATCGGTGAGCTCGACCTCCCGGTCGACGAGCGCGGCCGGGAGATCGCGGTCGTGCGAGATGCACACGAGCGTCATTCCGTGCTCGTCGCGGAGTCGCCGCAATGCGGCGCCCAAGTCGGCGCGCGCGCGTTCGTCGAGTCCGGCGAACGGCTCGTCGAGCACCAGCGCGCTCGGCCGGCGCGCGATCGCCCCCGCCAGCACGACCCGGCGGGCCTCACCACCGCTCAACTCGTCGACGCGTCGAGGCCCGATGTCGCTCGGCTCGAAGCCCACCTCGGCGAGCGACCTCCACGCGACCAACGGCGTCGCACCCGATGCCGCGCTCACCTCGGCCGAGACGGTGGGCCGCAGGAGCTGCAGGCGCGCGTGCTGGAACGCGACACCGACGGTACCCACGACGCTGCTGAGCGGCCGGCCCTCGATGCGCGCCTCGCCCTCGCTCGGCTCCAACAACCCCGCGAGCACCCACGCGAGCGTCGACTTGCCCGAACCGTTGTGGCCCACGACCAGCAACGCCTCGCCGCGGTCGATGCGGAGATCCACACCGGCGAGCGCGCGGTGGGCCCACGGCGTGTTCCGCGAGTACACGTGCCCGACATCGCGCAGGATGAACAGCGGATCGCCGGCGCGCGCTCTCACCCGGGCGCGCCGCGGCGCCGGATCCGCGGCGGCCGGCGCCGGCATCGGCGTCTCGACGATCCGGCCCGCCTCCAGCGCGATCGCGCGATCCGCGGCCGCGCTCTCGGAGGGCCGGTGGGTGACGTGCACGACGGCCATCCCGTCCCGCGCCACGAGCGAGCGGAGCAGCCCGAGGAGCTCCACCCGCCCGGCCGCGTCGACCATCGCCGTCGACTCGTCGGAGATCAGCAGTTGCGGCCGTCGCGCGAGGGCGGACGCAACCGCCAGCCGCTGGAGCTCACCTCCCGACAACGTCGACGTCTCGCGATCCGCGAAGGAACGGAGTCCGACGCGGTCGAGCAACGTGTCGACATCCACGGCCGCCGGTTCCGCGAGCCCCCACACGACGTCGTCGCGGACGCGCACGCCGAGCACCTGGAGCTCCGGTCGTTGGAACACGATCGCGGTTCCGCCCGGCGCGCCGAGACCGGTGCGCCCGGGCCGCGTCACGCTCCCGGTGGTCGGCTGCCGTCCGGCGAGGATGCGCGCGAGCGTTGATTTCCCCGATCCGTTCGGCCCGACGATCGCAACCAGCTCGCCGCCACCGACCTCGAGCGAGATGTCGTGCAACACGTCGGACTCCGCACCGGGATATCGGTAGCCGACGGCCCGCAACGACACGGGGAGCGGCACCGGCGCGCCCGCGTCGCCACCGTGCTCGACGGGATCGAAGCCCGCGCCGGCGTCGGTCGCGAGCGCGGCACGCACTCGGTGCAGCGTCGGCGCCGTGATCCGCTGCGCGAGCGCGGCACCCACCACCACCGCGACCAGCAACCCGAGGGGGACGGTCAGCCACCAATCGCGCAACACGTGCGCGACGAGCTCGTCGCCGCGATCGGCGACGGCAGTGATCGGCGCGGCGTGCAGGTTGTGCAAGCTCCGGCTGATGCCGCTCCACGCGTTGTGCACCTGCACGAGCAGGAGCGTGCGATACGCAGAGAACACCCAGAGCAGGAGGTCGGCGACGACCGAGATCGCGGGCCAGAGCCACACCGTCGCGAGCCCGACCGTTCGCCCGAAGCCGAAGCCGCGCCGCGATGCGTAGCCCACCACCGCACCCAACGCCCCGCACGCGACGACCGACGTGACCACCGGCGTGCCGAGCACCAGGAAGCCGACCGCCGCGGCCGCGAACGTTCCGGCGACCACCGCGCGCAGGCGGTTCCGAGCCGCGATCGCGGCCATCGGCACCACCGCGACCACGAGGAGCGCACCCCCGAGCGGGATGACCTGGCTCACGATCGAGAGCACCAGTGTGAGGTCGGCGAGCACCACGGCCTCCGCGAGCTCTCCGGCGCGGAGCGGCCCTCGGCGTGACGGCGGCGGGTGCACGTTCTCAGCGTCGCGCGCGTGCATGCGCGCGCCTACGGACCGCGCGGGGATGCCCGGAGCACGCTGATCGCGAGGAGCGTCGCGACCACCGGCGGCACCACCCACCAGCCCGAACCACCGGAGTGGGCGATCAGCCCCGCGACCCCCAGCGCGACCAACCCCCCGAGCGCGAGTCGCCAGTCGTCGCCGATCACGAAGTCGTACCAGAACCGCCCGAAGGCCTGCAGCCGCTTCATGCGTCTCGCTTCACGCCGAACCCGCCGCGAGGCGGCGGCCGCGGGTGCGGAGCAGCTCCACCAACACGAACGAGAGCACGGCGTAGAACGCGAGCACTCCCAGGATCATCAGGTCGGACCCGGGCCAGTGCACACCGGCGCCTTCGGCGCCCCAGAACGTGCCGAAGGTCGTGAGCATCAACCCCACGACGAGCTTCATCGTGTTCTCCGGCACCCGGCTCAGCGGGCGGTGCACGACGACGCCGGCAATCGCGACGGCGACCACCGCGGCCGCCGCCGCGGCGATCGCGAGCGGGAAGTCGCTGTGCGCGGCGCCGAAGGTGACGACGATGAACGCGACCTCCAGCCCTTCGAGGAACACGCCTTTGAACGAGAGGGTGAACGCGTACGCGTCGAAGTGATCCTTCGCAGCCGTTGCGCCGGCCGCCCGCGAGCTGGCCTCCACCTCGCGGGCGAAGATCTTCTCCTCGTCGTGCAGCGGCAGGAAGCCGGCGGCGCGCAGCAGCGCCTTGCGCAGCCACTGGAGGCCGAGGCTCAGCAACAGGAAACCGACCACGACGCGCAGCGCGTCGAGCGGGAGCAGCGTCAGCGCCGGCCCGAGCAGCGCGACCACGCCCGCCAGGACCACCAGTGCGGCGAGGATCCCGAGCCGGACCGACCGCCACCCGCGGGTCATCGCCGCCGCGAGCACGATGGTGAGCGCCTCGACCATCTCGACCGCACAGGCCAGGAAGGTCGCGGCGACCAGGATGACGCTTCGCATCCGGTCAGGCTACGCAGGCCCGGTGCGCCGCCGTGCATGCCGGGCCCCCGACGTGCTTGGATCGCGGCATGGCCCAGAACGTTCTCGGCGGCGAGCTCGAACCGTGCAGCTACGAACCGCTCACCGGCTTCTACCGCGACGGCTGCTGTGAGAGCGGCGGCGACGACCCCGGCGTCCACACCGTATGCGTGGTCCTGACCGGCGAGTTCCTCGAATTCTCACGCGCGCACGGCAACGATCTGAGCACGCCGATGCCGGCGCACGGCTTCCCCGGGCTCGTGCCGGGCGATCGATGGTGCCTCTGCGCGTCACGTTGGCAGGAGGCATACGAAGCAGGGATCGCGCCGTCGGTCGTCCTCGAGGCAACTCACGCGCGCACGCTCGAGTGGTGCTCCCTGGCCGCGCTGCAGGCTCACGCGACATCGGCGTAGCGCGCATGAGCCCCGGACCGGAGACCACGGACGCGACCAGCGCCGCGCGAGGACGCGTTCGTGTGGAACACGGTCCCAAACGTGTGCGCGCGTATCTCGCCGGAGTCCCGATCGTCGACTCGACGCACGTGCGGATGGTCTGGGAGAACCCCAGCTACCCCACGTACTACTTCCCGCTCGCCGACGTTCGCGTCGATCTGCTGCACGCGACCGGAGAGACGCGGCGATCGCCGAGTCGCGGCGACGCGCACCTCTACGACGCTCGCGTCGGAGATCGGGTCGCACCGGCGGCCGCATACCGCCATGCCGACTCACCGATCGACGACCTGCGCGAGCTGATCGCGCTCTCGTGGGGCGCGATGGACCACTGGTTCGAAGAGGACGAAGAGGTGCGCGTGCACCCGCGCAATCCCTACACGCGCGTCGACATCCTGGCGAGCTCGCGGTCGGTCCGGGTCGAGATCGACGGAGTGGTCGTCGCCCAGTCGGACCACCCGACCCTCCTCTTCGAGACCGGCCTCCCGACGCGCTACTACTTCGCCAAGCCCGACGTGAGGCTCGATCTCCTCGTGCCGACCGAATCGGCGAGCGCCTGCCCGTACAAGGGGACTGCGCGCTACTGGTCGGTCGTGATCGGCAAGACTGTGCACGCCGACTTCGCGTGGGCCTACGACTACCCACTTCCGGAAAGCATCCGCATCGCCGGCCTGATCTGCTTCTACAACGAGCGCGTCGACCTCGTGGTCGACGGCGAGCACCTCGAACGACCCAAGACCAAATTCTCCTGAATCTCCGAAATCTCCCGAGCAGCTAGCTGCCCGAACAAGGTGAGACACTCCCCCAATGCCTGTCGCTCATCGCATCCTCGATCCCGAACCCGTCGTTTCGCTCGCCGCGTATCTCGAACGCGGCGGCGGCCAGGGCCTCGCAGCCGCCCGGGCCCTCGGAGCCCCGGCCACCATCGACGAGGTGACCGCCGCCGGCATCCGGGGCCGGGGCGGCGCCGGTTTCCCCACGGGCGTCAAGTGGCGGGCCGTCGCCGCCAACGCGTCGCCGGTCGACTGCTCGACCGTGGTGGTGAACGCGGCCGAAGGCGAGCCCGGCTCGTTCAAGGACCGGGAGCTGCTCGACCGCAACCCGTACCGGGTGCTCGAGGGCGCGTTGATCGCGGCGCTCGCCGTCGGCGCCGACCAAGTGGTGGTCGGCATGAAGCGAACCGCGACGCGCCACATCGCGCGCGTGCGGGCCGCGATCGCCGAGATCCAGGCCTCGGACCTCGCGGCGGGCGTCGAGCTCGATCTGGTCGAGGGTCCGCCCGAGTACCTGCTCGGCGAGGAGACCGCGCTGCTCGAAGCGATCGACGGTCGCTACCCGTTCCCGCGCATCGCGCCGCCCTATCGCCGCGGCGTCGACGAGATGGTCGAGACCGAGGCCGACCTCACGTCGGAGTCGGGACTGTCGGCCCACGTGGAGATGGCGGGCGCCGGCGCCGATACCGGCGCGCCGCCCACACTCGTCGACAACGCCGAGACCCTCGCGCACGTAACGGTCGCGTTGGCCGAAGGAGCCGACTGGTTCCGCGAAGTCGGGACCGACGACTCACCGGGCACGGTGGTGTGCACGGTGAGCGGATGCGTGACGCGCGCCGGAGTCGGCGAGTTCACGATGGGCACGCCGTTGCGCGAAGTCATCGAGACGCTCGGCGGGGGCACCCGTCCGGGACGCACGATCCGTGCGGTGCTCCAGGGCGCGGCGGCCGCGGTGATCACCGCCGATCAGCTCGACACAGCCGCGAGCTGGGAAGGCATGCAGGCCATCGGCTCGGGGCTGGGCGCGGCCGCGTTCATCGTGCTCGACGACGCCACCGACATCGCCTCCGTCGGGGCGAGCGTGTCGCGCTTCCTCGCGGTGGAGTCGTGCGGCCAGTGCACCCCCTGCAAGCAGGACAGCCTCCTCATCACCGACGCGCTGACCCGGGTCGCGGCGTCGGAAGGGAGCGAGAACGACCTCGACATCGTGCGCGAGCGGATCGAGACGGTGGTGTTCGGTGCGCGCTGCTCGCTGGCGACGCAAGAACAGGTCGTGATCGGCAGCCTGCTCCGCGCGTTCGGGGGCGAGCTCGAGGCGCGCGTCGAGCACACCGCGCATCGCGGCGAGCCCGTCGCGATCGTCCCGATGGTCGACCTCCGCGACGGCGTCGCGGTGCTCGACGAGGAGCACGCTCGCAAGCAGCCCGACTGGACGTACGCCGACCACTGGTCGGGCAAGGCGCCCGCCGACCGCCTCGACGACCACCGCTCCCACCACGAAGAGCTCTGACGCCCCGTCGTCGCGGCGACCCGTCCGAGCAACCCGTCCGAGCAACCCGATTCGACATCAGAATCGGGAACGGGGCGCGGGGCGACGCGTCCCGCAAATCAGAAGCGGAAAATGGCGAGCGGGGGTGGCTCGCGCGTCGACAGAATGCCGGGGTGATCGAGCGGCTCGAGACCGACCGGTTGGCGCTGCGCGCGATCACCCCCGACGACGTCGACCTGCTCGTCGGGCTCGACTCCGACCCGGCCGTGATGCGCCTCATCAACGGCGGCCGGCCGAGCACGCGCGCCGAGGTGGAAGCGGTCGTCGAACGCTCGATCGGTCATCGTTGGGTGGCATTCGACCGCGCCGACGACACGTTCGCAGGATGGTTCGCGATGCGTCCCGACGCCGACGACACGTCGCAGCGGAGCCTCGGCTACCGGTTGCGCCGCGGCGTGTGGGGCCGAGGGCTCGCGACCGAAGGGTCCAAGGTACTGATCGCGCAGACGTTCGCGCGCACCGACACTGTGCGCATCCTCGCCCAGACCATGACCGTCAACACCGCGTCGCGACGGGTCATGGAGCACTGCGGCTTGCGCTATCTCCGCACCTTCTTCGAGGAGTGGGACGAGCTGATCGAAGGCGGCGAGCTCGGTGACGTCGAGTACGAGCTGACCAGAGCCGACTGGGAGCCTGGGCGCAGGTAATCGCAGTCCCGCTCCGGATGGAACACTTGCGTCGTGCCCATCATCCTCCGCCGCCGCACCCGCCAACTCCGGCGTGAGGTGATGTCCCATCGAGATCACTCGGGTGCCGATCTCGAGCGGGCGAAGCTCTATGAACTCGACCTTCACGGCAAGGTGTTCCGCGGCGCCAATTTGAGCCGCGCCGATCTCACGGCGTGCAACCTGATCGGCGCCGACCTCGAAGGCGCGGATCTCACGGCGACGTTCCTCACGGGCGCGCAGTTGAACGGCGCGAACCTCCGTGACGCGAATCTCACTGCGGTGTACGCGCTCGCGACCGACTTCGGCGACGCGCAGCTGGCGGGCGCGATCTTCGATCGCATCGTGTACGACCAAGCGACGACGTGGCCGTCGGGCATGGTGCCACCCGGCCGAGGTGGCGGGTGACCGCCGACCCGGAGCCGTTCGCGCGTGGCTCCGTCTCGCTGCGCATCTATCCGCATCTCGACCTCGCCGCGCCGCGGATCGTCGAAGAGTTGCGCGCGCAGGCCTCACTCGCGGTCGCGTGCGGATTCGACGGCGTGATGACGAGCGAGCACCACGGTGGCTTCGCGGGATACCTGCCCAACCCGCTGCAGGCCGCGGGGTTCGCGCTCGACGCCATGCCGACGGGATGGGCGGCACCGTGCCCGCTCCTCCTCCTGCTGCGCCCGACCGCGCTCGTGATCGAGGAGACCGCGTGGCTCGCGGCGCGACACCCGGGTCGCGTCGGCCTCGGCGTCGCGGCCGGCGCGCTGCCCGCCGACTTCGAGATCATGGACACGACGATGGACGACCTCACGGCGCGCTACTCGCACGCGCTCGAGACGGTCGCGCGCGTCCTCGGCGGCGGCGACGCCGGGCCGCTGGCCGGCGATCCCGCGATCGCGCACCTGCACGAGCATCCTGTGCCGATCCTGAGCGCGGCCGGCAGCCTCACCGCGGCGCGGCGCGCGGCCGCGGTCGGTGTCGGGCTGATGTTCGACTCCCTGACGACGCCGGCTCGTTGCCGCGGGCTCGTCGACACCTACCGCAACGCCGGTGGCGCCGGGCCGTGCGTGCTGATCCGCCGGGCGTGGGTCGGTGAGCCGCCGAGCGAGCAGGGCGCCGAGCAGCTCGCCCGGTACCGGGCCTACGCGCCCGACGGGGCGACGGCGCACTGGGGAGCGGCCGAGATGGCCGCCGCGGCGAGCGGCCCGGAGGTGGCCGACCGCCTCGTAGACGCCGCGACCGTGGCGGGGGTCGATGCGCTGAACCTGCGTGTGCACGTGCCGGGAGTTGCGCCCGCCCGCGTACGTGCTCAGATCGAGTCTCTCGGCGCCGAGGTGATATCGCGTATTCGCGGCGCGCAGTAGCGTGGCGTCGTCATCCGTACTCAAGGGGAATCCATGCAGCTCTCCGACATCGACCTGCTCGACCGTGACCGATTCACGCAGGGCATCCCGCACGAGTGGTTCACGTTCTTGCGGAGCGAGGCGCCGGTGTACAAGCACCCCGAGCCCGACGGCCCCGGGTTCTGGGTGGTCACCAAGTACGCCGACGTCGTGGCCGTCGGCCGCGACGGCGCGACCTACTCCTCCGACCAGAAGCGTGGCGGCGTCGTGGTGCTCGAAGACGTGGTGCCGAACGACTTCGAGCAGGGCGGCAACCTCATGCTCACGATGGACGCGCCCGAGCACACGCGCTACCGCAAGCTCG
>CAZLEC010000110.1:0-10252 GCA_964558245.1 uncultured Burkholderiales bacterium
TGACGGCAAGGTCTGGATCTCGCCGGTCGACACGATCATCCGTGTGCGCACCGGCGAGTTGGACCACGACGCGTTGTAACGACCTGGAGGGGTCTGCCCGCCGCGTGCGGCGGGCAGGCCCCTGACGGGAGCGATCGACTGTGACCGCCGAAGACCTGACGGACCTGCTCTGGTCGAGTGAAGCTCGCGACGTCGTGGTCGTGCAGTGGCCCGAGCATGCCGACGAAGCCGAACGACTCGACCGGGCCGGGGTGGCGCACCTGTTGCTGGTCGGAGCCGACTCGGAGCCTCCCGCGATCGACAGTTGCGTAGAGGACTGGGTGCGGCTCCCGACGAGCGAGGACGACGTCCGGGCCCGACTCGTGACGCTGCGCCGGCGCGCACAGCGCCATCCACCGGTCCCGACCGTCGACTCGTACGGTCAGCTGTCGTATCGAGGAGCGAACGTCTACCTGCCGCCGATCGAACAGCGGCTCGTCGAGCTGTTCGCTCGGCGATTCGGCAAGATCGTGACCAGCCACGAGCTCCTGGGGGTATGGCCCGACGGCGGTGCGCCCGGCTCGCTGCGAGTCCACATCTCCCGGCTCCGAAAACGCCTCGCACCCATCGGCCTCGCGATCGAGTCGCGTCAGACCACCGGGTACGTCCTCCGCGAGCGCGATTGACCGCGACCCCGCGATCGCGTCAGCGGTAGTAGGCGACGATGTTGTCGAGGTCGACGATGTCGAGCTCGGTGAGCCCGACATCGCGCAGCCGGTCGGCGTGCGCGTCGGCAACACCGTGTGCCGCGCGGCTGCGCGTTGCCGCGTAACCGACGATCAGGTCGATGCGATCGTCGTCGGAGACCGGCCAACGCCCGGCGGCCCGACGGATGCTCTCGAGCAAACCGCGCGGCGCTCCGAGCTCACCGAGCCGGTCGGCGATCTCGGTCGTGTCACACGAATCGGAGATCGTCGACACGGCATAGGCAGCAAGGAGGCCCTCGAGCTCGGTGAGCTCCGGCGGCGTGGTCTCGACACCATCGGGCCGCGAGGTCGAGCTCACCAGCTCTCGGCCGAGGCGCGCGGTGGATAGAAGCTCATCGTCGTGAGACGCGGCGAGTAGACGTGGAGGCTCAAGGCCGGCCGTCCGCTCTCGTTCGCGACGTCGTGCACGCGGTCGGGCGGTACGTCGACCGTCGACCTCCGGGCGAGACGCCGTATCCGAGGCGCCGGGTCGTCGCTCGTCCAGTATCGCTCCACGAGGGAGCCCCGCAGCACGTGAACCACACCGTGCGACTCGCCGTGGTCGTGCGTACCGACGGAGCTGCCGGGGCTCCACGCGATGAGCCAGGCGTCGGCTCCGGGCGTGTCGGCCACGCGGACCCACGCGCGCCCGGTACCAACCGGCCTCAGCGCGCTCGCCTGCCCCACGAGGCGGCGATCGCTTCGCAGCAACTCGCGCAACAGGCCGACCGCGACCTCCCGGTCGGCAACGGTGTTCGCAGTCAGGGTCATCGGGCGACCTCGATGCCGGTGCGGGTGCGGGAGTCGGCGCTCTCGCGCGACGCGCGCAAGACCGTCGATCGGCGGCGATCGTCGCGAGGACGTGAGGCCCGACGTTCCGGAGCGATGCGGGCCGCAAGCGCCTCGGCCTGCGCACGAATCTCGGGAATGGCCGTCGTCTCCCATTCGGCGCCGCGGCGGAGGGGGCCGACCACCGACACATGCGGCGAGACCCGCCCCGACCGGTCGACGAGCGCGCCATCGCGCGTCACATCGAGACCGTGACGGAGCGGGCCCGGCCGCGCCGTTCCGCGGTGCAGCAAGCTGCGGACGAGCGGCGACGCGGATGCGCGGGCGTCGAAATTCGGGCCGGTGCAGTTGATCACCCAACGGGCATCGAGGCGCGACTCCACACCTCGACCGTCACGCACCACCACGCGGCATGCGTCACGCGTCCCTCGCTCGACACGTGTGACCGTGCCGGCCGCCACTCCGAGGCGGCCCGAATCGACGAGCCGCTCGACCGCCCGGCCGATCTGCGGCGCGACGCGGTGGCGGTGCACCTCCCAGTAGCGGCCCGCGTGGCGAAGCAGGCGAGCCCGCTCCGATTCCGGCAGGGCCCGCCAGATCTCGTTCGTTGCCGGGCGGATCGCGTCGACAACCACTCTCCAGTCGCCGTCGGCGTCGGCCACCGCGGCGCGAAACCACGCGAGCGCCGCCCGCGCAGTCGCCGCCGATGAAGGTTCGGGGGCCGTGAGCGCACTGGGGAACCGCGCCGCGTGCGTTCGGGGCAGAAGCCCGTGCCGCGAAACCATGCGCAGCGGCCCACGATGCCCGCGTCCCGCGAGCGACAGCGCGACGTCAACCGCGGTGAGGCCCGAACCGACGATCACGATCGAGTCGTCCGCGCGGATGAGCCCGGACGTGCCCACCGACCACGGGTCGTCGATCACGGTGTCGACGTCGCGCGCCAGCGCTCGGGAAGGGGGACTCCCGAGCGCAAGCACGACGTGCGCGGCGAGCAACGATCGCCCGCCGTGCAGCTCGACGCGAACCGCGTCGGAGTCACCGATCTCCGCGCGGATCACGTCGAGACCGATCACTTCACCGGTCACACGCGAGAGAGCGACCGGCTGGGCCGCCCGCTCGGCCGCGTCGAGCGAGTGTCGCAGGTACTCGCCGTAGAGCCGCCGGGGGAGAAAGCTCTCGGCGGACACGTTGGGCTCGCGCTCCGCCGCCCACTCGACGAAATCGAGTGGGCGTCGGGTCTCGGCGCCGAGCTTGCCGGCCGGGACGTTCAGGAGGTGCCGCAGGTTGTCAGTGGCGTACGCCGGCCCGGTGCTCCACGACTCGTCGCGTTCCACAAGCACGGCGCCGAGCCGGGCGCGAAGGAGCGCGGCTGCGGAGAGCACGCCCGAAGCGCCAGCGCCGACCACGACGACGTCACCGCTCGCATGCACCCGCCGCCGACCGTGCTCCATGTCCCCACTCTCGGTCCTATATCTCTACTATTTCCATTGACAAGCTAGAGTACCGTTTCGGCGAAGTCAAGGGCGCATTCACCGCCGGTCGGCCCGGCAGCGAGCACTTGGGCCCTAGCCTCCCCCACCGTGTCTGGGCTTCACTCCCGCCAGGCAGGTTGTCGCCCGGGCGCGGCACCACGCAGTAGTCCGGCAGAGGCAGGTGCTCGTGAGCAGAATTCTCATCATCGAGAGCGACGAGGCGGTCGCCCGGTCGCTGTGCGTCAACTTGCGGACGCGTCGGTACGAGGCGCGGGCCGCGGCGACGGGCTGCGACGGGCTCGACCTCGTCTCCCGATTCGCGGCCGACGCCGTGCTGTTGGGTCTCGACCTTCCCGACATGTCCGGCCTCGAAGTCATCTCCGGGCTCCGAGGTTGGTCGACAGTGCCGATCCTCGCGACCTCGGCGCAGACCGGCGAGCTCGCCAAGATCAGCGTGCTCGATGCGGGCGCCGACGACTACGTGACGAAGCCGTTCGGGATGGGCGAGTTACTGGCCCGGATCCGGGCGCTGCTCCGCCGCTCACAGCGATGTGAGGAGGACCCGACCGTCGTCACCGACGACTTCACCATCGATCTCGCAGCGCGACGCGTCACCACTGCGCTCGGTGACGTCCACCTCACCTCCACCGAGTGGCGACTCATCGAGGTGCTGGTGCGGAATTCGGGGAAGGTCGTGACGCAGAAGGCGCTCCTGCAGGAAGTGTGGGGCCCCACGTACGGAACCGAGACCCAGTACCTGCGCGTCTACCTCAAGCAGATTCGCAGCAAGCTCGAACCGACACCGTGCCGGCCGCGTTACTTCGTCACCCACCGCGGGCTCGGATTGCGATTCAACAACGACGAAGCCGATCACGGAGGCATCCCGGTCGCGGCCACCATGTAGACGTTCGCGAACGATCAGAGAACCCCGGAACTCGCGAGAACCTCGCGAAGTGTGACGGGGAGCTCGCTCGCGATGCGCAAAATCCGGCGCCTCGCTATGCTCTCCCGAAGGTGCGCCGGGAAGTCTGGTCGGCAACAACGTTTCCGTAACGTGTCGACCGGAGGTCACCCATGCGCGCGCACCACGGCTCGGACCGTGACGATCGCGGCACATTCGGTCGCTCGCTGGCACTCGCCGGGGCGTGGTGGCTGGCGATGTTCGCCGGGTGGATCGCGCTCGTCGACACGATCGCGTTCCAAGAGCTCGTCCTCGGCGCCGCCGCGGCCGCCGTCGCCGCGTCGATCGCCTTCGAGGTGCACCGCCGGGGCTATATCGCCTTCCGACCGCGCGCCCGGTGGTTGGCCCAGGTCCCGCGCCTCGTGTGGACGGTCGTCACCGACTGCGTGCTCCTTGGTGGGGCGCTCTGGCGCTGCGTCGTCGGGCACGAGGCGATCGCGGGCCGAACCATCCGAGTCCCGTTCGACTACGGCAGCGACGACGGACGCGACGGTGCGCGCCGGGCGCTCGTGAACCTCAGTGTCTCGCTCACGCCGAACTCCTTCGTGATCGACATCGACCCCGAAGCACACAGCCTCCTCGTTCACCAGCTCGTCGCCAGGCCACTGGATTCCGTCCTCGAGCGGCAGCAATCGCGCGCGCACGCGCGCGGGATCGAGGTCGAGGCATGAACGAATGGCTCATCGCCGCGACGGTGCTGCTGCTCGGGCTCGTACCGTGCGGCATCGTGATGATGCGCGGCACCATCGTCGAGGCACTCGTCGCGCTGCAGATGGCCGGAGTGCTCGAAACCGTCACCTTCCTGCTCCTCGCCGAGGGCTACCACCGCGGGCCGTTCTTCGACCTCGCGCTCGCCCTCGCGCTCCTCGCGCTCGCCGGAGGCTTGGTATTCGCTCGGATGCTGGAGCGATGGGTATGAGCGCCTCGTCGATCGCGGTCGTGATCCTGCTCGTCGTGGGAGTGGCGATCGAGCTCGCGTGCTGCGTCGGCGTGCTCGTGATGCGGGATGCCCACGACAAGCTGCACTACATCGGCCCGGCCTCGATTCTCGGCCCGATCGCGGTCGCCGGTGCGATCGTGATCCGGGAATCACTCTCACAGGCGGGCGTCAAGGCGATCATCACGGCGGTTCTGCTGATCATCGCGAACCCGGTGCTCACCCACGCGACCGGCCGCGCGCTCTACATACGCCGGCGCGACCAACTCGAGCCCGAACGCGAGGTCGGGTGAACGCACTCCAAGTCGTCGTGCTCCTGCTCGTCGGCGCCGTCGGCACGTGCGTGGTCGCCGCACGCGATCCTCTCCGCCAGGCCATCGTTGCGAGCTTCTTCGGCATCGTGCTCGCGCTGCTGTTCTTCGTGCTACAGGCGCCCGACGTCGCGCTCTCGGAGATCGTGGTGGGTGCCGTCGCGCTCCCGCTGATGATCCTGCTCACACTGGCGAAGGTGCGCGGAGGCGAGAAGTGACGCCGGGCACGCGCCGTCTTATGTTCCTTCTCACCGCACCGGTTCTCGGCGCGGTACTCCTGTGGGGCTTCGGCGGTCTGCCGCGGTTCGCCCACCATCCGAACCCTTACGGCGACGTCCTGAACGCGGTGTCGGTGCCGGAGCGCCACGTGACCGACGTCGTCACCGCCGTCAACTTCGACTACCGCGGGTTCGACACCCTGGGCGAGGAGTTCATCTTCTTCGCCTCCGTGCTCGGCGTCGTGCTGATCCTGCGCGACCAGACCGACGAAAGCCCCGGTCACGCCGAAGACTTCGCAACCGGACGCGCCGTCCCGCCCACGAGCGATGCAGTACGCGTGCTCGGCTTGGGACTCACGCCCTTGACGGTCCTCTTCGGCATCGACATCGTGGCTCACGGCCAACTGACGCCGGGGGGCGGGTTTCAGGGCGGCGTCATTCTCGCCACCGCCGTCCTCCTGATCTACCTCGCGGGAGAGTACGACGAGCTCCACGTGCGCTATACCGAGACGGTGCTCGAGCGCGCGGAAGCACTTGGTGGCGCCGCGTACGTGGCGCTCGGGTTTTTCGGCGTCGTCGCCGGCAGCGCGTACATGCAGAACGTCTTGCCGCTGGGGCGAACCGGCAGTGTGTTCTCGGCGGGCACGGTGCCGTTGATCAACCTCGCGGTCGCGTTCGAGATCGGCGCGGGCGTCGTCATCCTGCTCACCACCTTCTTGCGCCAAACGCTCGTGGTACGTGCAACCGAGCGCCGCAGCGCACTCGAGCGCGCGCTCGACGCGGGCCCGCCGGCGTGACGCTGCTGCCCTACATCGTCGCGATCTGGCTGCTCCTCGCCGGTCTCTACGGCATCGTCACCAGCCGCAACCTTGTACACCAGGTCGTCTGCCTCGCGGTCGTACAGGCATCCACCTACGTCGTCCTCCTCGCGATCGGCTACCGGGCGGGCGCCGCGGCGCCGGTGTACCTCGATATCCCTGCGAAGAGAACGGCGGTCGACCCGGTGGTGCAGGCGCTGTCGCTCACCGACGTCGTCGTCGGCGCGACCGTCACGGCATTGCTCCTTGCCATCGTCGTCCAGGCCCACAAGCGAACGGGCAGCCTCGATCCTGAAGACCTCCGCGACGCCTACTGATGCACTCGATCGCACCGCTTCCCGTTGTCGTTCCGCTCGGGACCGCGGCCCTACTCCTGATGTTCGGCACCGTACTGCCCGACCGGGCCGCCCGCGCGCTCGCCATCGTGGCCATGTTGACGGAAACCGCGCTCGCAGCCGCGTTGGTGCGCGGCGCTCGAGCGGGACCGGTCATCTACTGGTTCGGCGGCTGGACACCTCGTCACGGCGTCGCGATCGGCGTGTCGTTCGCGGTCGACCGGTTGGGTGCCGGCGCAGCCACCTTCGCGGGACTCATCGTCACCGCGGCCGCCCTCACCGCAGCCCATTCGTTCAAGGATCGCGTCGCGCTCACCCACGCGTTGATGCTGACCATGCTCGCCGCGATGGCGGGCTTCTGCCTCACCGGCGACATCTTCAACCTCTTCGTCTTCTACGAGCTGATGGCCGTCAGCGCGTTCGGCCTCGCGGCTTACAGCACCGCGCAGGTTACGTCGCTGCGCGCCGCGCTGAATTTCGCGATCACCAACAGCGTGGGTGCGTTCTTGTTCCTCATCGGCATCGCGCTCCTCTACGGTCGCACCGGCGCGTTGAACCTTGCCCAGATCGGCCGCGACCTGGCGAAGTCCCACGTCGACGGGCTCGTGATCGTCGCCATCACGACGATCACCGTGGGGTTGCTCGTGAAAGCCGCGATCGTGCCGTTCCACTTCTGGCTGGTCGACGTCGCGAGCTGGGGCTCGCTCCCGCTCGTCGTGGTGCTCGGCGGGATACTCGACACCCTGGCCGTGTACGCGCTCGCGCGCGTGTACTGGACCGTCTTTGCCCCCGCGCTCGCCGCGCACGACGGATCGCTCCGCGGGATACTGATCGTGATGGGTGCTACCACCGCGCTCGTCGGTGCCGCGCTCTCCCTTATCGTGCGCGGCGCGCGGCGCGTCGTCGCGTTCGTGATGGTCAGCCACACCGGCACGCTGCTCGTCGGCATCGGATGTCTCACTGCGTTCGGAATCGCGGGGGCCGCGATCTACGCGGTCGCCGGCGGCGCGATCAAGGCCGCCGTCGTCACCTGCGTCGGCGAGCTCGACGACGATCGCCAACCGACACGTCCCCTGGCCGGGCCGATCGTGCTCCTCGCGCTCTGCGGGCTGGCGCTAGCGGGTCTTCCCTTGTTCGGGACCGCCCTCGGCGAATCGGTGATCGAACGGAGCGGAGCGACGATCGGAGACGCGTGGATCGCGCCCGCGCTGATCCTTGCTTCAGTCTTCACCGGCGCCGCCGTGCTGCGCATCGCGTTGGCCGCGGCTCGCAACCGTGAAGCGCGACTTCGTGCACCGGCGGTCGCGATCGTCGCGACGATGCTCGTCGGACTCGCGATCGTCGCACGTTTCGCACTCTCGCGTTGGGTCGCAGGTGCCGCGGCGGCATTCGTCGCGTCCACGGCCTACGGGCGAGTCGTGCTCAACGGCGCCAAGTTCGCTTCTCCGGCTGCCGTGCGAGGTGTCGGGTTACCCACGAGCGGCGCGGTGACCGACCTGATCGCGGTCGCGGTGGCACTCGGTCTCGTCGCCTGGCTCGACATGCTGCGACCGATGACGCGCCGTCGTACCGCCGAGCTCGGCGGTACGACGGTCGGGAATGCAGTCCGGCGACTGCACAACGGGAGTCTCGGGGATTCCGTTGCCTGGGTCACCGTGGGCGCCACCGCGATCGTGGTCACGCTCGCGATGTCGATGCACTGACCGATCGGCCGGGGCGTCAGCCGGTGGGCGTGAGCGGGATCTCCGTCCCGGATGCGCCGCGGCCTTCGGGGTCGAAACGGAGCCCCAACCCGGGCGCGGTGACGAAGTACCGAGGGCGCGACGGGTCGGGCTCGACCTTCCGGCGGATGCTCGCCATGTAGACGCGGAGATACTGCGTCTTGCTCGCAGCCTCCGGTCCCCACACCGAAGCGAGGATCTCCTCCCGGGTGACGAGGTGGCCGGGATGCCGCGCCAACACGTCGATCAGCTTCCATTCGGTCGGCGACAGCGCGACCTCGGTGTCGTCGGTCCGGAAGAGCCGGCGGTCGGCGAGATCCATCGTGAAGTCGGGGGTCACGATCGGCGCCACGTCTTCGGGCTGCGCGACCCGCCGCGCGACCGCGCGCACCCGGGCGAGCAACTCCTCCGGATCGAACGGTCGGGTCACGTAGTCGTCGGCGCCGGCGTCGAGCAACGAGACCTTGTAGGGCTGGTCACCGGAGCTCGACACCGCGATGATCGGGGCATCGGTGCGGGCCCGGAGCTCCTCGACCAACCGCGCCGCCTCGGGACCGTCGCCCGGATCGACGATGAGCGCCGCGTACCGATTGCGCCGCAACAATCGGCACGCTTCGGCCAAACTGTGCGCGGTCTTCGTGTTGAAACCGCCGTAACGTACCGCGGAGATCGTCATTCGCCGAGAGAGTGGATCAGCGTCGAAGAGCAACACGGTGCGCATGCGTGTCGTCGCGAGCCCGTCAGTGGCCCAG
This sequence comes from uncultured Burkholderiales bacterium, assembly GCA_964558245.1. Lineage (GTDB taxonomy): Bacteria > Actinomycetota > Acidimicrobiia > IMCC26256 > PALSA-610 > JBBQER01. The sequence goes on from CAZLEC010000110.1 coordinate 9,040, forward strand.
CTTGTCGAGCGCGATGTTGAGCTCGAGCACGTTTACTGCCTTCTCCCCGAGGACGCCCAGGTCGCGGCCGGCGGTGTGCGCCTTCACCTGGGCCATCACAGTGGTGATCGGCAGGTCGCGGGCCTTCGCGACGCGCGGTGCCTGCAGGTCGGCGTTGGCGATCGAGATGTCCGGGTCGAGGCCCGACGCCGATGCCGTGACCGCGTCGACCGGAACCTTCACGTTCGCGCCGAGACCGTTCAGCTGCCGGTACGCGAGCACTCGCTCGGGCACGGTGTTCGAGTTGCAGACGTACGAACCGTCCTTGTTCTTCTCGTACACGGGATTGCCGGCCTTGTCTGTGATGTCGTTGCCGTCCTTGTCGGTGGCCTGCACCGGCACGCAATAGGGGTCGCTCGGCGTGGCGTACGGGTTGGTCTTGGTGCTGATCGCCACGCCCGGGATGTTGCCGATCAGGTTCGGGTTCGAGGGCCCAAGGTTGGACGCGCTGCTGGAGAGCGCGTCGTAGCCGGCGCCGGCGGCCGAGGGTCGCGACTGGAAGTACTTCGCGATCGGGTTGCCGTTCTTGTCGGTGAAGCTCTGCCCGATCAAGGACGAGCCGACGACCTTGCCGTCGACCTTCACGAACGAGTCGTTGGCCTTGTTGGGGAACGCGACCTGCGCGAAGCCGGTCACGACCATGGGATAGACCAAGCCGAGACCGACGGTCATGACGACGACGACGATCAAGGCGGTGACGAGCTGGCGGCGAATCATCAGTGGACTCCGAGCGCGCTGACAATGAGGTCGATGAGCTTGATCCCTACGAACGGGGCGATGATCCCGCCCACGCCGTAGATCAGGATGTTGCGGCGCAGCACGGCGCTGGCCGACATCGCCCGGAACTTCACGCCGCGCAATGCGAGCGGGATGAGCAGGACGATGATGATGGCGTTGAAGATGACCGCGCTCAGGATCGCCGAGTGCGGGTTGTCGAGCTTCATGATGTTGATGGTCCGCAGCTGCGGGAACACACCTTGAAACATCGCGGGAATGATCGCGAAGTACTTCGCGACGTCGTTCGCGACCGAGAACGTCGTGAGCGACCCCCGGGTGATGAGCAGCTGCTTGCCGATCTCGACGACCTCGATGAGCTTCGTCGGATTCGAGTCGAGGTCGACCATGTTGCCGGCCTCTTTGGCCGCCTGGGTGCCCGTGTTCATCGCGACACCCA
>CAZLEC010000111.1:0-10228 GCA_964558245.1 uncultured Burkholderiales bacterium
CGCCGTCGAGCTCACCGGCCGCGTCGAGCGCGGCGGCGATCGACGCGAGGTCGGTCACGTCGAGCGCGAGCCGGCCGGCGACGTCGAGGTCGTCGAGCAGGGTCTTGTCGCGCGCGGTGGCGATCACCTCGTGTCCGCGCTTCGCGCATTCGATTGCCGACGCCCGACCGATTGCCCGGGCTGCGCCCGTCACCAGGATTCGCATCACCGCAACGTACGCGCGGCGGGCCGGCTCCGTCTACGCGGCGTCGGGGGCACCGTCGCCGCGAGGAACGCGGGTGACGTTGCGCGTCTCCACCCGGCGCGTCACGCCGGGGCCGGAGGCGGGATGCGCGGCAATCGCGCGCTCGAGCCCCGTCAACCCGTCGGCATGACGCGACCGCGCTTGCCGCCACTTCCGCATCGCTCGCTTGTGGGCTTCGCCGGGCATGCACCCGTCATCGGCAGCGCGCCGTGGGAGTTGAACCGGTTCACTGCCCGCGGTCGTGCGTCAACTCGGCGTGAACAACACCGGCAACGCGTTCGGACCGCGAAACGCGTAACCCTCGATCACCGCGTCGCCGGCGAGCTCCGGATCGAAACGCAGGTCGGGGAGGCGATCGAGGATACGATTGAGGCCGACCCGCAGCTCGAGGCGCGCCAAGTGCATCCCGAGACACTGGTGCGGCCCGGTGCCGAAGGCGAGGTGGTGCTGCACCGGCCGCCCGAGCTTCCATTCCGCGGCGTCGTCCCAGCGCAACTCGTCGTGGTTGGCCGACGCGGTGATCACGCCGACCGGCGATCCGGCCGCGATCGGGCAACCGGCAACCTCGGTGTCGCGCGTCGCGACCCGGCTCACCTGCGTCACCGACGTCTCCCACCGCAGCGTCTCCTCGATCACCTCGGGTAACAGCGCGCGGTCGGCGTAGACGCGCTCGAGCACGTCGGGGTGCGACAACAATGCGAACAGGCAGTTGCCCATGACGCGGAACGTCGTCTCCGCGCCCGCGGGCAACAACAACCGCAAGAAGCCGTAGATCTTCGAGTCGGTGAGCTGCTCGCCGTCGACCTCCTCGTGCACGAGGTCGGAGAGGAAGTCGCCCGTCGGCTCGGCGCGGCGCGCCTCCACCAGCGGACGCAGGTAATCGACCATCGCCTGCGATGCCGCCATTCCCTGCTCGGGAGCCAACGGTCCGGTGTTGATCTGCTCGGCCCACTTCGCGAACTGCGCCGCATCCTCGAGCGGCACGCCGGCGATGCCGCAGATCACCTGCACCGGGTACACCGACGTGACCGACGCGACGAGATCGGCCCGGCCGAGCGGGGCGATCGCATCGAGCAGCCGGTCGATGGCGGGACCCACCAGCGTCTCGTCCCATCGTTCCAGTTGCGACGCACGGAACGCCTTGGCCACGAGGTTGCGATACATGCGGTGCTCGGGACCGTTCATGGCGAGGATGAGGTCGCCCATGAACTGGCCGATGTGCTGCGCGTTGATCGACGACGAGAACGTGTCGGCGTCGCGCAGCACGGTTTCGGCGTCGGAGTACCGCATGATCTGGTAGCTGGTGCCGGGCCCCATGAACCCCGACTCCGACGCGACAACAGGGCATGCGGCCCGGCGGGCCCTCGCCCACGCGCCGTACGGCTGGCCGTGCAGCCAGTCGACGCTCGACTCGAGATCTGCCTCGACGGACTGGTCGGCCATCCTCACCTCTCGGTTCGTCGCCCCGGCCCGCGTGCCGGCTCGCGTACCTGACACGGTAGTCAGGAAACGGGCGTCAAGGCCCGTTCCCGAGCGGCCGATGTTGATGTGCATGGCCAAGGACAAGGGCGCGAAGCAGAAGCGCGCGAAGGTGCTCGGGCCGGCAACGATCGCCCGGCCCGCCCTGCTCGGCGCCGCGGTCCTGGCGTTGGTCAAGGTCGCGACGAAGGGCTGATCGCTCAGCCGACGAGCCTCGCCCGCACCTCGGTGACCGGATAGTCGACGGTCGCGGTGAGCACCGCGGTCTCGATGTCGACGGGCTCGGCGCCGTCGGTCCCGATGACCGTCACGTTCGCCCGCCACACCGACGAGACGCCGAGCAGGTGCGCGCCCTTCGTCGCGAACCGGTGCTTCGCCGCCGGATTCGCCGCGTCACCCGGCGTCGGGCTCGCGCCGATGTAGCCCTCGTCGGTGAAGAAGCGATACTCCACGAGGCGCGCGACCCCGACGACGCGGAGGCCGTCGAGCGTCACCGCGATCTGCGCGGTCTGCGGACCGCCCGACCACAGCCACGAGTCGAGGCCCGTGACGCCCCGTGATACCGGGTTCACGCCGATGACCGGGGCCGGGAGTGTGACCGCGCGCCACACGTCGCCCACCGTCGGCGCCACCGGAAGGGCCGGTGCCGCGGGAAGACCTGTTCGGCCATTCTGGTCGGGAAACGCGACGCACTCATGGGTATCGGACACCACACGACCGTCGTTCGAGTAGCCGATGACGTCGTAGAGCCAGCCGAACACGGCCGCCGGTGGCGTGCCCGCGTTGCAGAGCGGGCCGTCGAGACCCAAGGCGCGTCCTGGCGCCAACGGCGACGCGATGTAGTGGACGAGCGCCGGGAGCGACGGCGAGCTCGAATCGACCTGGCCGACTTCGCCGACCTGCCCGTCATGTCCGTCGTGCGTCGACTCGATTCCCACGAAGAGTCGCGCGCCGTGGAGCTGTCCCGAACCGTCCGGCGTCGCACCGGCGGGTGCGAATGTGGTCGCGACGACCGTCAGGGCGAGCACCGCAACGGCGAACGCGCCGGATCGCGTCACGGCTGCCCGTCGAACGGTAGGTCGGGGTGCTCGAAGACCGACAACCGCCAGGGCGAGTCACTGTAGGAACGCATCATGATCACGATGTACTGCTCCGGGGCCGCGCCGGCGTGGTCGACCACACGACCCGTCGCGCTGACAACGTCGCGCCGCGCGAGTCGCTCCGTGAGCTGCAACGACACGTCACCCCGGAGCACCGACATGACCTTGAAGCCGAGCGGGGCGCGGTCGATCTCCTGGATGCGCTCGCGCCGACTGCGCAACTGCAACACGGCCGACGTCTCACCCTTGGCGAGGTCGCTGTACTGCTCGAACGCGCGATCGACGAGCGCGGGATCGGGATCGTGCCACTCGAGCCAGCGCCGGTACTCGACGAGCGACCGCGCGATCGCGACGTAGTCGGTGCCCCGGTCGATCACGCGCGGCGCCGGTACGCCGTCGGCGAACCCGTTCGCCGGGCGCGGCGGCACGGTCGTCGGCGTCGGCATTGTCGTGGTGGTAGTCGCGGCCTGAGTCGTGGTCGGCCGCGCACGCGCCACGACCGCATCGCGCGCCGGTGTGGCGCGTGCCCGCTCCGCAGTCTTCGTTTCCCCACCACCGCCGCACGCCGCACACAACGCGGCAACGAGCAAGCTCGCAACGAGGCGGTGACGGCCCCGGCCCGTCACCCCCGGCACCGTAGGTTTCGCGCCCCACGCCGACAATGGCCGATTACTTCCGGAATCGCGAAGGTGCGATATTCATGCGGCTACGACCTCCGGCCCTCGATCGCCCGTGCACCTTCGAATCAATCCCGGGCCTACGGATCTGCGCCTGGAGCGAGCGAGCCTCGCTAACCTGCGGGCATGTCTGCTCCCGCTGCCGCATCGGCGCAAGCGCTCGGCGTCAACCCGTTCGCGGACACCGAAGACCAGGCTGCGCTCCGGCAGCTCGCACGCGACGTCGCCGACCGCGCGCTCGCACCGATGGCGCGCCAGGGCGACGAGACCGAGGAATTCCCGCAGGCTTCGTGGGACGCGATCCGTCAGGCCGAGTTGTTCGGCATCACGATCGGCGAGCAGTGGGGCGGCGCCGGGCTCGGCGACGTCGAAGCCGCGATCGTGCTCGAGGAGCTGGCCCGCGCCGACGTGTCGAGCGCGATCCTCGCCCAGCTCATCTTCAACGGCCCGCCGCGTGCGATCGAGCACCTCGGCACCGACGAGATGCGCAACCGGTGGCTCCCGATCGCGGCGAGCGGCGACGGCCTGTTCTGCATCGGCATCAGCGAGACGGAAGCGGGTTCGGCCGTCGGGCACATGCGCGCCCGCCTCACGCCCGACGGTGAGGGCTTCCGCCTCAACGCCTACAAGAACTACGTGACGGGCGGCCACAAGGCGGTTGCATGCCTGGTGTGGTGCCGGTTCCCCGACAGCGTCGGCACCAAGGGCATCGGCGCGGTGCTCGTCGACCTCACCGCACCCGGCGTCACCGTCACGGGCACGCACGTGAAGATGGGGCTGCGCGCCACCAGCGAAGCCGAGCTCGCCTTCGACGACGTCCGCATCGAGCCGGCCGACGTGCTGCTGTGGGGCGACCCGGCCAACAGCGAGTCGTTCAAGACCTTGATCTCGCACATCAACCACGAGCGGTGCGGCAACGCGGCGATGTGCATCGGCGCCGCGCAGGGCGCGCTCGAGTACGCGGTCAACTACATGGGCGAGCGCCGAACCGGCGACAAGACGCTTGCCGACTTCCAAGGCTTGCAGTGGAAGGTCGCCGACATGGCGACCCAGCTCGAAGGTGCACGGCTGTTGCTGCAGCGCGCGGTGCACATGGCCGGCGCGCACGGCACGCCGCCCGCGCTCGAGACCGCGATGGCGAAGACCGCCGCCAACCTCGCCGCGAAGTTCGTGTGCGACGAAGCGATCCAGCTCCTCGGGGGCTACGGGTTCTCCCGCGAGTACCCCGTGGAGCGCGTCTACCGCGACATCCGCGGCCTGTGCATCGGTGCGGGAACCGTCGAGATCCAGCGCAACTTCATCGGCACGAGTGTGCTGCGGGGCGCGACGCCGGCCAGCGACGGCTGGAAGTCGCGCGCGGCCCGAGCCTGACCGCACCGCCGCGCGATCAGCGTGCTCGCACCGACGTTCCGTCCCTCCCTCGCGGACCAGTACCGGCGGGCCGGCGGCGCGTGGGACCGCCCGTCGCTCGACGAGTTGCTGACGCGCGTCGCCTCGGAGGAGCTCGCCGACCGCGTCGCTCGCGTGGCGGGCGGGCTGCGTGACCGGGGCGTCGAGCCGGGCGACGCCGTCGCGTGGCAGTCGGCCAACCGCGACGAGGTCGCGTTGCTGTACCGCGCGTGCTGGCGGATCGGTGCGGTCGCCGCGCCCCTCCACCACCAACTCGGAGCGCACGAGGTCGAGCGCGCGCGCCGAGCCGTCGGGCCCAAGCTCGTGGTCGACGATCTCGACGCGCTCCCCGAGGGCCCGCCGGTCTCGGAGTTGTGGTCCGATCGGGAGCAGCTCGCGGCGGTGCTGTTCACGTCGGGTTCGAGCGGCGCCCCCAAGGGTGTGCTCCACACCCAGGCGACGCTGGCCTACAAAGCCGCGCTCATGGCCGACGTGCACGGGATGCGGCCCGACGACTGCGTGTTGATGCCCGCGCCCGGCGCGCACATCTCCGGGTTGCTCAACGGCGTGACGCTGCCCGGCGTGGTGCCGTTCCGGACCGTGTTCATGGCGCGCTGGGATCCCGAGACCGCGCTCGACCTCATCGAACGCGAGCGCGTCACGTTCATGGTGGGCCCGCCGACGTTCTTCGTGTCGCTCATGCAAGCGCCGACGTTCACGCCCGAGCGGGTCGAGAGCCTGCGGCTCGTCTCTTCGGGCGGCGCGGGCGTGAGCGTCGCGTTCGTCGAGGAAGCGTCGGAAGTGCTGGGCGCCGTCGTGAAACGAACGTACGGCTCCACCGAGGCGCCGACGATCGCCACGAGCACCGCGTCGGACGCGGCGGGCGCGGCGCGCACGCACGACGGTCACGCGATCGGGTCGGTCGAGCTGCGCGTCGCCGACGGCGAGCTCTTCGTGCGCGGTCCGGAGGTCTGCGTCGGCTACCTCGACGCCGACCAGAACGCGGGCGCGTTCGACGCCGACGGCTGGTTCCACACCGGCGATCTCGCGACCCTCGACCCCGACGGCTGGTTGGCGATCGTCGGCCGGCTCAAGGACGTGATCATCCGGGGCGGCGAGAACATCTCGACCGCGGAGGTCGAGCACGAGCTCGAAGCCCACCCCGACGTGCGTCAGGCCGTGGTGGTCGGGTTCGCCGATCCGCTGATGGGTGAGCGCGTCGCCGCGTTCGTGGTCGGCACGCCCTCGTTCGACGTCGAGGCCGCGCGCACATGGTTCTCGACGCGCGGTGTTGCCCGATTCAAGACACCGGAGCGGGTCGTCGTGGTCGAGGCGCTGCCGTCGTTGCCGACGGGCAAGCCCGACCGCGACGCGTTGCGCGAGCAGTTGCGCGACGCGTAGCCGTTACTCCGGCAGGTGACAGACCGCCTCGATGTTGTTGCCGTCGGGATCACGAACGAACGCGCCGTAATAGTTCGGGTGGTACTCGGTCCACACTCTCGGCTCGTGCAGCACCTCGGCGCCCGTCGCGACCGCCGCGTCGAAGAACGCGCGCACGGCCGCGCGGTTGTCGGCCACGAACGCGACGTGGCTCTCGCGGTTCGTGCCGCCCGTGGTCTGCGGTCCGATCCAGAACGACGGCTTCCCGCCGACGCCGTAGCCGACGACCGGTCCGAAATCCATGACACGGGTGCCGCCGAGCGGAGCGAGCACCGCGTCGTAGAAGGCCGCGCTCGCGGCGGCATCGTCGCACTGGATCGAAAGATGGTCGAGCACAGCGTTCACCCTAGGCCGCGGCGCCCGAGCACGAGCACTGCCTCGTACGGCTTCGTCACCGAGCCGCCGAGCTCGGCCTCGATCAGCTCGGTCAACCGCCGGTGGAGCTCGAGCCGCGTCGGCTCGTCCAAGACCTGGTGGCTTGCGTAGGTGTCGAGCAACGCCGAGAACTGCTCCGACGAGTACGCGACCGAGAACGGGAAGACGTGTTGCACGACGTCGACGAACCAGCCGCTGCCGGCCAACTCGGCCGCCGGGTCGTAGTCGGGGCGATCGGGTGTGAGGCGCGCGAGCGCGGCGAGATGGGCGCGACCTCCTCGTAGGTCCGGCGGATCGGAACCCAGCCCGCGTCGGGCGTGTCGGGAACATGGCCGTTCCACCACAACGCGATCACCCCGTCGGGCCGCAGGCACCGCGCGGCCTTCTCGTAGCCGACGAGCGGATCGACCCAGTGCCACGCGGTCGCGGACGCGACGACGTCGAACCCTCCGGTCTCCACGGCGGCCGCCTCGAACGTGGCCGTCACCACCGAGACGTCGGCGAGCGTTGCCAAGCGATCGCGCGCGAGCGAAGCCAACCGCTCACCGGGCTCGATCCCGACGACGCACCAACCGCGCGCCCCCATCTGCGCGGTCGCCTGGCCGGTGCCGATACCGACCTCGAGCACCCGGGGCCGCGCCGCGAGGCGGCCGTACGCGCGGATCGCGTCGAACACGTCGTCGGGATACCCGGGCCGAACCGCGTCGTAGGTGGCGGCGACACCATCGAACCGCGACGCGCGCGCACTCTGGGGACGCTCCGTACCCTCAGCGGGCATTCACGGACCCTAGAACGCGCGTGACCGCATCGGCACGCGCATAGTTTGCCGCGAACCGGGAACCTCTTCCCCCCACAACGAGGGAGATCACGATGAGCGAGATATCGGAGCGGTACCGGCGGTTGGCCGACGCGTTCGCCGCGAAGATCGCGGCGGTTCCCGACGACACGTGGGGCGCGAAGACGCCCTGCACCGACTGGACCGCGCGCGACCTCGTCGCGCATGTCGTCAACACGCAAGGCATGTTCCTCGGATTCGTCGGACAGCAGATGGGTGATCTGCCGTCGGTCGATGACGACCCGGCGGCCGCATGGGACGCGGCGCGATCGCGGATGCAGGCCGCGCTCGACGATCCGAACGTCGCCTTGGCCGAGTTCGACGGCTTCCAGGGCCGTTCGACCCTCGAAGCGGGCGTCGGCCGGTTCCTCTGCATGGATCTCGTCGTCCACGGATGGGATCTCGCGCACACGGCCGGTCTCGACGAGCGCATCGAACCCGACGACGTCGCGCGCGTGCGGCGCCAGGCCGAGGAGTTCGGCGACAAGCTGCGCAGCCCGCAGGCGTTCGGACCGGAAGTCGCGCCTCCCGCCGGCGCCGACGATCAGGCGCGGCTGATCGCGTTCCTCGGCCGCACCCCGTAGCCGCCCGCGCTCAGATCCACTCCAGGAACCGGAACAGCTCGGTCGCGAAGCCGCTCAACGGGATCGTCCGCAAGTCGTCGACCGCGAACCACTGCGTGGCGGTGACTTCGTCGGCGTCGGGTCGCGACTCGCCGCCGACCACGGCGCCCCGGTAGACGGTCGCCACGTACGCGACTTCGTCACCGTTCTTGTAGTGCGTGTGGAACTCGGGGCCGCCGAGCACGGTGACGATGCCATCGAGACGGACGATCAGACCCGTCTCCTCGAGCACCTCCCGGCGAGCGGCATCCTCGGGCCGCTCGTCGATCTCGACCGAACCGCCCGGCGTGCTCCACGCGTCCTGGTCGGATTCGTACACGAGGAGCACGCGGCCGTCGTCGTCGAACGCGAGCGTCGACACCGCCGGAACCAGGATCAGGTCCGAGCCGACGGCCTCACGGATGCGCTTGATGTACGGCGAGACGGGCACGCGATGATGCTAAGCCCGCGGTCGACTATTCGCCCCAGGCCGAGGTGTCGACTCCCATCATCTGGAAGCCTTTGATCACGGCGCGCGGATTCATCGTGCCCGGCGCCCAGTGGTAGTTCCACATGCGTTCCTTGGCGACGTTCTGCACGAACATCTTCGCCTGATCGAGGTTCACCAAGACGCCGCGCGTCGAGGTCTGCCGCTCGTAGCGCTCGGCGTGCTCGGCGTCGATCACGTAGTTCATCGAGTCGCACATGCGCACCATGTCGACGTTGTTCCAGTCGTAGGGCGAGAGCGAGATGTGCAGGAACACTCCCGGCGGCGTCACCGACTGCAGCTCGAAGTTCTTCGAGACGAGCGTGACGGGTGTGAAACAGCACGCGCAATGCGACTCGAGCCGGACGGTCTTGTCCTTGAACGGCGGCATGTGCGAGAACGCGATCGCCTCGCTCGCGCAACCGACGAACGAGTGGAAGGTGTCGTCGATGTACGCCCGCACCTGCGAGGGGAACGACGAGAAGGGCGGCGCCTTCAACAGATTGCAGTTCTGCGTGTCCTCGTTGACGACGATGTCGATGCCGAGCTGCAGCTCTTTGTACGCGGCGATGATGCGGCGCCGGTCGAGGCCTGTCGCCTGGTGGACCTCGAGCAACGTGGGCCCGCGGCCGTGCTCGCACCAGAACTCGAACACGAAGGCGCGCGCCTGCTTGGCGTTGTCGGAGAACTCGAACTCGGGAACGTTCTGCGGCATGGGCCGCAGACTAGGAGCTGCGCCGGTCGCGGAGCCCTAAGCCGAGCCCGGGAGGCTCTTGTCGAGCACCACTTGGTTGTGCTCGTCGGTCATCCAGATGCGCCGCGTGTCGCCCAGCGGGATCGCCGCGGTCATCGTGACGTCGACCGGTCCCGACGTTCCCCGGAGCGTCCCCGCCGCGATCCGGTCGCCGTCCTCACCGGTCAGCCACAGCCAGTAGTAGTCGCCGTTGTGCAGGCCGGACACGTGGAACGCAACCTGCGTGCCGGCGGGCCGTGCGCGCAGCGTCGCGGTCGCGGCGACGCCCGGCTCACCGGAGAGCACGACACGCGTGCCGCCGGGCGAGGACGCCGGCGCTACGACCACGAAGGCGATGAATGCCGCCGCGATCGCGGTCGCCGTGGCGGCGACGACCGCGATCCGGCGGCGCGTCCGCGCTCGGCGCGCCGTCCGCTCGGCCGCAACACGGCCGAGGACGCGCTTCGCGAGCGCGGGCGGGGGTTGGGTGAGACCACCGACGACGTGCGTCATGTCGGCGAGAGGAAGCGCTTGCGCGATCGACGTCAACTCCCGCAGCTCGGCCCGGCACTCGGGGCAGCCGTCGAGATGGGCGCGCAACGCGAGCACCTCGGCGGGGTCGCCCCCACCGATCGCCACCGCACCGAGGGTGGCGCGCATCTCGCGGCACGCATCAGACGTCATCGGACCAACCCAATTCCTCGAGCGCGAGCCGCATCGCCTTGAGGGCGTAGTACACGCGGCTCTTGACTGTGCCGACCGGGACACCCAAGTCGTGCGCGACCTCATGGTACGGGCGCGCTTTGTAGTGCACCTCGACGAGCGCGTCGCGGTGCTCGGAGCTCAACATCTGGAGCGCCTCTTCGA
>CAZLEC010000112.1:0-10195 GCA_964558245.1 uncultured Burkholderiales bacterium
GCACTGGCTGGAGCTCACGGGCTACGTGCTGGTCGCGCTCGTACCGTTCGCGGTGACCGGCATCGTGCTCGGCCACCTGCTGACGATCGACTCGATGGGCCCGGCGCTGGGCGGCATCACGTCGTTGTTCGCCATCCTCGGCGGCGCGTGGGGACCCCTCGCATCGGGCGGGTTCCTCGGCACCGCGGTGAAGTGGCTGCCGTCGTACTGGCTCGTGAGGGCGGGCCAGACCGTGGTCGGTGGCCGCGCGTGGCCGGCGCAGGCCTGGATCGTCATCGGGATCTGGACCGTCGTGAGCATCCGGCTCGCGGTGCGGGTCTACCGCCGCGACACGCAGCGGGTGTGACCGGCGCCCCGCCGGCGGCGCGAAGCTCATGACCGTGACCGACTCGAAGCTCGACCGGGAGATGCGGCTCGACCGATGGTCGAGTCGCATCTCCGAACGCGGAGCGGCGGTGTCGCCGCGCAACCGTTGGGGCACCGGGCGGCGGCGGCTGCTCTTGCCGGCGATCTTCCTCGCGTACCTGCTGCAGACGGTCGGCGGCATCAGTAAGCACAGCCACGGCGGCTGGGCGATCGTCGGCTACGCAGTGCTGGCATGCTTTTGCGCCTGCTACCTCGCGACGCTGCCGGCCGTGTGGACGGGCGCCGACCGCCGCTTCTGGTTCCTGTACGGCGCGATGATCGTGCTCACCGGCGCAGAGGTGACGATCGCGCATCAGGACGCGTTCGTGATGTTCATCTACATCGCGATCGTCGGCATCGCGTACGGAGCGCGGTGGGCGCTGCCGGCCGCGGCCGTCTTCGCCGCCGTCGCGCTGCTGTTGCCGCCCACCATCCCGTCGTGGCACGCGCGATTCGACACCGAAACCGCGGCGTCGCTCGCGTTGGTGTCGCTCGCGATGTGGGCGTTCTTCGGGATCATCCGCACCAATCACGCGCTCGACGAAGCCCGCGCCGAAGTCGCGACGCTCGCGGCGGAGGGCGAGCGCAACCGGATCGCGCGCGATCTGCACGACCTCCTCGGCCACTCGCTCACCACCATCACGGTGAAGGCCGGGCTCGCAAAGCGCCTCGCCGAGCACGACCCCGAACGCGCCGCGCGCGAGATCGGTGAGGTCGCGGAGCTCGCGCGTCGCGCGCCCACCGCCGTGCGCGCGGCCGTGTCGAACTCCCGGATCGTCACGCCGGCCGGTGCGCTCGCGACCGCGCAGGAGCTCCTGCGCGCGACCGGAGTCGATGCGCTCGTGCTCACGCCCACCGACGCCGTCGACCCCGACCTCCAGGAGCTCTTCGGCTGGGTCGTGCGCGAGGGCACGACCAATGTGGTGCGCCACGCCCGGGCGACCCGGTGCACGATCACGCTCGCGCGCCGATCGATCGAGATCGTCGACGACGGACTCGGACCGTGCAACCCCTCGGGCGAGCACGCGGGCAGCGGCATCGTCGGCCTGCGCGAACGGGTCGCGGCGGTCGGCGGCACGCTCGAGGCCGGCGCGGCCCCCGGTGGCGGCTGGCGGGTCGTGGTGAGCGTGCCGTGACGATCCGCTTGCTCGTCGCCGACGACCAGGCGCTCATCCGCTCGGCGCTCGTGGCGTTGCTCTCGCTCGACGACGGCTTCGAGGTCGTGGCCGAGGTCGGCCGTGGCGACGAGGTCGTGGCCGCGGTGCTCGAGCACCGTCCCGACGTCGCGCTGCTCGACATCGAGATGCCGGGCCTCGACGGCCTGGCTGCGGCGGCCGCGATCGCCACGCGCGCGCCCGATTGCCGCGTCCTCATCCTCACCACGTTCGGCCGCACCGGCTACCTGCGGCGCGCGATGGAGGCCGGCGCGTTGGGCTTCGTCGTGAAGGACGCGCCCGCCGAACAGCTCGCCGACGCGGTGCGGCGGGTCGCGGCCGGCGAGCGCGTCGTCGACCCCGAGCTGGCCGCGGCCACGCTCGCGGGCGGGCCGTCGCCGCTCACCGGGCGCGAGCGCGACGTGCTGGTCGCCGCCCGCGACGGCGCCACCGTCGCCGACATCGCCACCCGGCTGTTCCTCTCCGAGGGCACCGTGCGCAACTACTTGTCGTCGGCGATCAGCAAGACCGGCGCGCGCAACCGCCTCGAGGCCATCAAGGACGCGGAGTCGCGCGGCTGGCTCTGACGCGCATGACACGGCAGTCGTTCCGTACGCGCGGATCCTGTCGATTGCGAGAAGAAACGCCGCCGAGTCTCCGACAATCGAGAACTCGGACGGTCACAGATTGGTCTTCAACACTTGTGTTTCGCCGTCCACCGTGGGAGACGCCGAAGGTTTGAACCAAGCCAAGCTGACCAGCGGCCGAGCTTTCCATACATCGTTTAGATCGAATAGCCTTCGAGAGATATGCTCTTTGCGAAGGGGCAGGGGCTATGACAGAGCTCGGAAAGACTGGTCGAGCGCGGCGGCTCATTGTGTCGTGTGTAGCCATCGCGTTTCTCGCTCTAACTACAATGGCCGGCGCGATAGTTAGTGTCATCCACACGCCCGCCGCGTCCGCCGCCAGCCCGTCGGACGCATCAACGTCCTCGGTCGCAGGGTCGGTGTCCGTCACCCCGGACCCCATCGACTTCGCGTGCCAGAGCATGAACTGCGACATGACCGTCAACGTGACCGTCACCGCGCGGCAAGCCACGTCAGTGACGACCGCGAGTGTGTCACCGCCAGCACAGTTCAGTATCACGAGCGACGGCTGTATGGGCCTCAACCTGGCGACGAGCGAACAGTGCACCATCAATGTGCGGTTCGTGAGTGCAACCCCAGGGCTGTACCACGGGCTCCTCTCCGTCCTGACGACCCAAGGGACCGAAACGGTGCAGGTCATCGCGACGGTCCCCGGCACAACGACGACGCCGACCGTCCCTCGCTCAACCACATCGCGAGCAACGACCACGAGCGTGGCCGTTGAATCCACCACGATTGTCGTGACCTCAACGACCCGCATGCCCGCGGGTTCGACGGTCGTCACCACTACGACGCCGGCGATCCCGACCACTCGTGCGTACCAGGGGCCGACAACGACGCGCCCGCGGAACACGACCACGTCATCGCGTCGTCCGCAACCGTCAACGACCTCGACGCAGCCGTTGAGCCTGGCGGCACAGCTCACGAAATGCAAGTCGACACTTCATCCGGCTGACATCACATACCAAACGCCTCGGCATATGGTCGTCGGTACCGACACTGACATCGAAGTACTGGTGAACAGGAGCGACCTTCCGACCCCGACATTTGCTTTTCCCGGAACGGCTCCGACGACCCTCGTGCGCCGGCAGCTCGCATGCGATATCCAAGGCACGCTGTCGGGTGACGGCTTTGCGGTTGCCGCGCCGGTGACGCAGTACTGGTCGTTCATCCAGGGATCATCGATAGATTGGCTTTGGGAAGTCAGGCCGCTTCGGGCCGGACGCCTCCAACTCTTCGTGCGCATCCAGGGCGCGGGGAACCTAGCGCCCGGCGAATACCAGGAAGTCGGCGACTGGGTCACGAAGCCCGAAGTCATAACGGTCGTCGCGGCCAAGAAGCCGCTTCCTGCTCGCGTTAACAACTGGGTCGTCGACATCGCCACGCACCCGGTCGTTCTGCTTCTCGCGAGCACCGGTGGGCTCCTCGGCGCGTGGAAATGGCTCAAGGGGCGTCTCACGCGAACGAAGGCGAAGAAGAACGCGACGACCTGAGGGGCCGGCGGCTACGACTGGAATCGCGGTGTCGTGGGTTCAGGCCAGCAGGATTCGGGGCGCGTTGCGGGTTAGCTGGAGTGGCGACAGGTTCGCAGGGCTGCGCGGTCGGTCTTCAGCGTGGCGCGGGCCGTCTTCAGCGTGCTCGTGTCGCTCTTGACTACGCCCAGGTCGGTCTTTCGCTGGTTCCTGTCCGTTTGCAACTGGGTCTTGTCGGCCGCGACGGCGGCCGCGTTCTTGGCGGCCCGATCGGTCTTGAGTTGCGCGAGGTCGGCCTTGATCTTCGCATCGTCCGCCTTGACCGTGCCCGCGTCGGTCTTGCGCTTGGTCTTGTCAGCGGCGATCTGGGTCTTGTCTGCGGCCACCGTCGCGGCCTGCGACGAACACTGCGGAGGAACCGTCGCCCCGGCGCTCGACACCCCGACCAGCCCCAACGGGAGCGCGACGACCGCGGCCGCCACCAATCCGATCGCCTTGCGCATGTCAGATCCTCTCGTCGGAATCACACATCGCCGTCTGGCGGACCCTTCGATTGGGCGCCAGCCGAGGATAGGCCCGCGACTCGCACAAGACAACGCCCGCGATGCCGCAGCAGTGATCATGTGACCTCCAAAATCGGAAAACCCCGCACCCGGCCGAGCGGCTCTCGACTCCTGCGACAACACGCTCACGCGCCGACGATCCGGTAGATCGTGAAGAAGGTTCCGAAGGCGATGAGGAAGTATCCGAACGCCTTTCGGACCCACGGCCCTGCGAATCGCTGCGCGAAGTGACTTCCGATCGCTCCGCCGGGCAGGAGGCCCGCGCCGAATGCCGCGGCGACGGTCCAATCGATGTGGCCGAGCGCCCAGTGCGTTGCGAGCGTCGGAATCGAGAGCACCGCAATGACGAGCAGGCTCGTGCCGACGGATTGACGCATGCGCAAGCCGAACACAAGCAGGTACATCGGGACGAGGAGAAAGCCGCCACCGTTGGCGAGCAGACCTGTGAACAGGCCGACGCCGGCCGCGGCCGCGACCAGGAGCGGTCGGTTCTGGCGACGTTGCGCGCCGATGGCGCGAGCTTCATCGTGGATCGGTCGGATGACGCGGAAGCCGACGACAACCAATACGAGACCGGAGAGCACCAACAGCGGGTCGGCCCCGATCACGTGCGAGAGCAGAGCACCGATGATCGTGGCGGGAACGCCTCCCAGCAGCGTCCATCCCGCGGCCTTTGGCCGAGCCGTGCCATCGCGCAGATATGGACGCGCGGCAACAAGGGCGGAGGGAATGGTCGCGGGCAGCGGCGACGCGATCGCGGCGAGCCCGGGGACGCCCAACAGTGAGAGCACTGGAGTGGCGACCGACGATCCCCCGACTCCGAACAGGCCCAGCCCCAAGCCGATCGATCCGCCGGCCACTGTCAGGAAGGGCCACGGCACCATCCCGGGATCATCCCATGCCGAGCTCACCTGCTCCGAGCGGCGGGACGACGAGGGCGAGACTGTCGCGTGCGCGCGGTTTCGACCTTCTCGGAGGATCCGCTGGTCAACCGCGCGAACCGGCCCGTGCCCGTTTGGATGCCATCCACGTCTGATAGCCGCCGTCGAGATTGCGGGCTTTGATTCCGAGCTCCTGCATCAGCGCGGTCGCGGTGTGTCCTCGTTGACCCACTTCGCAATACACGACGACGGGTGCGGAGCCCAAGGTGTCGAGCCGGTCTCGGAGCGCGTCGATCGGCACGTTGATCGATCCCGGAATCGCGCCCGCGCTGTGCTCCTCGGCCGTGCGCACGTCCACCACGGTCCAGCCTTCACGGACGAGGTCGTCGAGGTCACGTGCGTCGACGATGTCGCAGTCGCCGCTCAACACGTTCTCGGCCATGTACCCGAGCATGTTCACGGGATCCTTCGCCGACGAGAACGGCGGCGCGTAGGCGAGTTCGAGATCCGCAAGGCGATCGGCAGTGATACCGCCGGCCATGGCAGTCGCGATCACGTCGATTCGCTTGTCGACACCGTTGCGGCCGACTATCTGGGCGCCGAGAATCGTTCCGTCGTTCGGGTCGAAGATCAGCTTCGCGGCCATACGCGTCGCGCCCGGGTAATACGTGGCGTGGTCGAACGGGTGCGAATGGATCGCTCTGAGCGGCCGACCTGCTTCGCGCAAGCGCCGTTCGCTCCACCCCACCGTTGCGGCGACGAGATCGAACACCTTGACGATTGCCGTCCCCATCGACGCGACTTGATGCAATTGCCGCCCGGCGATGTGGTCGGCCACTCGACGCCCCTGACGATTCGCGACGTTCGCGAGCGCAATGAGCGACGGCGCGTGCGAGATCGCGTCGTCTTTCTCCGTCGCGTCGCCGACCGCGTAGATATCGGGATCGTTGGTCTGGTTCGTTTCGCTGACGTGGATCCCACCACGCGCACCGATGGTGAGTCCGGCCGCTTGCGCGAGCTGCACATCGGGCCGAACGCCGATGGCGCCGACTACGAGGTCGGCAGAAAGCGCCCGCCCGTCGGCAAGCGTCACCGTGCGTTCCTCGACGGATGCGACGGTCGCCCCCGTCTCGATGTTGACGCCGTGCGCGACGAGCTCGTCGGCGACAAGGATCGCGAGCTCCGGGTCCAGCGGCGGCAGCACCTGGGGAGTGGCTTCGACGATCGTGACGTCGATACCCTGCGCGACGAGGTTCTCGGCCATCTCGAGCCCGATGAACCCGGCGCCGATCACCACCGCCGTTGTCGGTGCGACGTCGACGTCGCAGAGGAGGCGGGCCGCGTCTTCGACGGTCCGGAGGGTACGAGCCCGGTCATATCCGGGGATCGGCGGCCGTACCGGTGCTGCGCCCATGCTGAGTACGAGCTTCTCGTAGCCGAGCACGGTCTCGGCGCCGGTGATCGTCGAACGGGTTGTGACGGTGTGCGCGGCGCGGTCGATCGCGACGACCTCACTGTTCACTTTGGCATCGAGCCGGAAGCGATCGAAGAGCTGCCCCGGAGTCTGAAGGGTCAGGTCTTCCTCTTCTTCGATGAGCCCGCCTACGAAATACGGCAAGCCACAGTTCGCGAACGACACGTGGCCCGACCGTTCGAGGACGGTGATACTTGCGTCGGCATCGAGACGGCGGAGACGGGTCGCAGCAGACATCCCTCCCGCGACGCCACCGACGATCACCACGCGCATTGCCGCGCTCGTACGTGAGGGATGTTCAGTCATCCCCATGCGGTCTCCTCCGTAGAGAGTTCTCCGCCTGAACGTACGAGCCTCTGGCACTGACCGGTAGAGCCGGAAGTCCGGGCCGGTCCGGGCCGTTCGGACCTCGGAGTACCCGGGCGCCGACGGCCGAACCTAGGGTCGGATCTCGTAGAACGCGTTGATCGCATGGTCGATGTCGAGTCGGCGGAACCGGCTGAACCCGGCGGCTCGAGCCATCTCCTCGGCCTTGGCGGGCGAAAGGCCGAGGGTGCCCAAGCCCGCACCGTCGGGCGCCGACATCGCCGACGACATGCACGACAGCACGCTGATTCCATACATCAAGGACGCCATCGGGTTCTTCTCGGCGTTCACCGCGAAGGCGTCGTGCGCCTTGATGTCGACGAGCAGCCACGTGCCGTCGGGAGCAATCGAGCGTCGTAACGCCTGCATCATCTCGAACGGGTGGGTCATGTCGTGGATGCAGTCGAAGGTCGTGATGAGCCCGACCGAGGCGTCGTCGGGCAGCGGTTGGACGCGTGGATCGTGGAACGCCACGTTGACTGCGCCGGCTTCTTGTCGTTTCTCCGCGGCGCGGCGCAGCGCATATTGGCTGATGTCGTAGCCGAGGAACTCGCAGTTCGGGTATGCGCCGGCCATCAACAGCAGCGCCCCGCCTGCACCGCAACCCACATCGACGACAGTTGTGCCCGCGGCCAAGCGTTCGGTGACGCCGTCGAGCGCGGGCAGCACGACCGGCAACAGGTTCGCGCGGTTCCACGGCTCGAACGCGCGCTCGATACCGACGGCGGCCTCGGGCCCGTGGCTGTCGTAGTCGTGACCGAGCCCGGTGCGGAAGCTCTCCGGCATGGCGCGCAAGGCGTCCATCGTGTTGGGGAACCGGTGGAACATGCCCATCCCGTAGGCAGGATCGGCCGGCGTGGCGAGCACGGCGGCGGCCTCCTCCGACAGGCTGAAGCGTTCGTCGTCGTCGCAGTCGATGATGCGCGCCGCCGCCTGGTTGTAAGCCCACTCCCGCACCCAGCGCTCGTGCAGCCCCGTCCGTTCGGCGAGCTCACCGGAGTGGAGCGGGACCGCGGCGTCTTTCATGGCGCGGTAGAGCCCGAGCTTGTCACCGAGGTGGATCATCCCCGACGTCACCGCACCCTCGAGCTTCGTGAACACGAGATACGAGAACATCCGGAGCTTGTCTTGATCCATGCGCGCGTTCTCCTTGTGGGCGGGTCACCAGCCGGACGGATAGCAAGAGGTCACGCGCCGCTGAACGAAGTCTCGCTCCTCGGCGCGCGCATAGCCCGCACGAGAACGTCGATCGCGATCTTCACTCCGTCGTCTGTGGGCACCGGACGTTGGACGCGTTCCGCCTTCACCATCTCGAGGCCGACCAGGTCACCAACCACGTCTTCCGGCCCGTACAGAACGGCGGAATCGCGTGGGCCGCCCCAACCGGCGCTGGGGTTCGTGATGTCGTGACCGACCACGAGAAGCGTTCCGCCGGTCGCGACGGCGGCCGCGGCGTGACGGCGCGCGACGCGGCGCGCGGCTTGCGGCAGGTGCAGGTACATGACGATGACGAGGTCGAAGCTCTCCGGGGCCGGCGTGTACTCGGTGACGTCGGCCAGCTCCCATTGGACCGTCACGCCGCGCGCCTCAGCGAGGCGGCGCGCTTTGTCGAGGCCGACCTTCGAGAAGTCGACGCCGGTCACGTCCCATCCGCATTCGGCGAGCCACACCGCGTTGCGGCCTTCACCGCACGCGAGGTCGAGCGCCCGCCCCGGAGGCAACACGCCGACTTGGGCGACGAGGAATCGGTTCGGCTCGGCCGACCACACCAGGTCATCACCTGCGTATCGCTCGTCCCAAACGTTGGCATCCACGACCGCACCCCCTAACGGGCGAGTTTCATGAACATGCGCTCGACGCTCTCGAGCGGATAGCCGTCGGCCTCGGCCTCCTCGGGGTTCTCGATGCAGTACGTCAGCCCCGCGGCGATGATCTTGAAGCCGGCTTGTTCGAGCGCCTTGGTGGCGGCCGCGAGCTGGGTGACGACCTCGCGGCACTCTCGCCCCTCGGCGAGCATGCGCTCGACCGCCTGCACCTGGCCGCCTGCCCGACGCAGGCGCTTGCGGACATCGTCGACGACATCGCTCGGGAGTTCCATCCCGGCCTCCTTCTCTCGATTCCAGAATACCCCCTAGGGTACCCTAGATACCCCTGGGGGTATCTGCTACCGTCGCTGAACACTCACGTTCCGGTTCCTCGCCTCCCACCTCCGCTGCAACAGGAGCGTTCGCATGAGCGTCACGCACGACATCCCCCGTACCGGCCACCAGCCGTCGGAGCCCCCGGATGCGAAGGCCCTGTTCTCGCGCCTCGCTGCGTTCTCGGCCAGGCATCGCCGCAGTGTCATCGCCGTGTGGATGCTGGTGGCCTTCGCGGCCGCGCCGCTCGCACTGACCCTGACCAACGCGTTGTCGGGCGCCGGGTGGGAAGCGCAGGGCTCGACCGCACAACAAGTTCGCGACGAGATTCGCCGTGACTTCCCGCAGCTCGGTGCCGAAGCTCCCGTCGTCGTCTACCACCAGCAGACCGCGATCGCGGCGGACCCGTCTCCACTCAACCGGCTCGTCGCTCAGTTGCAGCACGCGCCGCATGCACGCGCCGTCCCGAACCCCCTCGCGCTTCCCGCGAGCGCCGGGCTCATCTCGCGCGACGGCCACACCGCGCTGATTCCCGTCGACCAGATCGTGAAGAACGACGCCGGCCGTCCGGTGGCGGCCGGCGAGCTCGGCTCCTACGTCGGCAAACTCACCCTCGCGTCGGGAGCCCGCGCCAAGGTGACCGGCGAGTGGCCCGTTTGGAGTGACTTCAACAAGATCAACGCTGAAGCACTCCACAAGGCCGAACTCGTGAGCGGCCTTCCCACTTTGATCCTGCTGTTCGTCGCGTTCGGCATGCTGCTCGCCGCCGGTTTGCCCCTCGTGCTCGCGTTGGCCGGGATCGCTGTCGGTTTCGCGCTCTTGCACGTGCTCGGTTGGGTCATGCCGATGTCGGTGTGGTCGATGAACTTCTCCATGATGATCGGCCTCGCGGTCGGCATCGACTACAGCCTCTTCATCGTCAGCCGATACCGCGAGGAACGCGTCGAAGGCAAGGACGCACTCGCCGCGATCGAGAACACGATGTCGACAGCCGGCAAGGCCGTGTTCCTCTCCGCGCTGACCGTCGTCATGGCGTTGGCTGCGGTATTCCTCGTGCCGGTAATGGTTTTCCGGTCGATGGCGCTGGGCATGATT
>CAZLEC010000113.1:0-10172 GCA_964558245.1 uncultured Burkholderiales bacterium
GTGGCGACGAGCACGAGCTCGACGGCGCGCTGCTCTTCCTCGCGAGCGGGGCCAGCAGCTTCATGACCGGCCAGGTGCTGTGCATCGACGGCGGTTGGACCAGCGTCTGAGGGCGCGGGCCGCCTCCCGAGGAATGCACCGCCCGCCGGGCAATTTGGCTTAGCGTCGGGGCATCGTCACCCAGGTCATCCACTACACGGTCAACGGTCGCTCGTACTCCGGCGCGTTCTCGCTGTTCGGGATCGCGCTCGCGTTCGCGTTGGCGCTCATCCCGGCCGCCATCGCGTCGCGCAAAGGCCGGTCGTTCCTGTTGTGGTACCTGTTCGGCTTCCTCTGTTTCCTGCCCGCGCTCATTGTGTCGCTCGTGATCGCCGACCGGACGGCCCCGTCGCACTACGGCGACGCGGCCTACGGACAATGGGGTGGCCAACCCGGCGGTTGGACCCCTCCGAGCGGAGCGCCACCACCACCGCCGCCGACGAGCCCGCCCGCGGGCTGGTATCCCGACCCGGGCGGATCGGGATCACAGCGGTACTGGGACGGCTTCCGTTGGACCGATCACCTGCGCTGACCGTGCGTCGCGCTCGGGCTCGAGCTCGTACGACTCAGACCGACGCCTTCTCGAGCACGTGCACCGCGCACGCCGAGCCGAGGCCGATCACGTGCGTGAGCCCGACCTTGGCGCCTTCGATCTGACGGTCGCCGGCCTCGCCCCGCAAGTGGGTCGACACCTCGAAGACGTTGGCGATCCCGGTCGCGCCGATCGGGTGGCCCTTCGAGATGAGCCCACCCGACACGTTCACCGGGATCTTGCCGTCTCGCCACGGACCGCGCTCGTCGATGAACTTGCCCGCCTCGCCGGGCGCGCACAACTTGAGGTTGTCGTAGTGGATGAGCTCCGCAGTCGCGAAGCAGTCGTGGAGCTCCACGAGGTCGAGATCCTGCGGGTCGACCCCTGACTGCTCGTAGGCCTGCTCCGCCGCGTTGCGGGTGAGCGTGTTGACGTCGGGCTGCACCTGCGCCCGCTCCGTCCACGGGTCGCTCGTGAGCACCGAAGCCGAGATCTTGATCGCACGCCGCTGTTGCTCCTTCGAGAGCGTACGGAGCTTCTCTTCCGACACCAGCACCACCGCGGCCGAGCCGTCGGTGTTGGGGCAACACATCAGCAACGTGTTCGGGTACGACATCATCTCCGCGCTCATCACCTCGTCGAGCGAGAACTGCTTCTGGTAGTGCGCGAGCGGGTTCATCGTGGAGTGGGCGTGATTCTTCTCGGCGACCTTGGCGAACTGCTCGAAGTCGACGCCGCCGTGCTCGTACGCGTACTCCATGCCGGCCTGCGCGAACACGCCGGGCATGAGCCCGGTACCCAGCAATCCCTCCACCGACATCACCGAGCCGTAGCGTCCGCTCGGCTCGTAGACCTTGCGGCCGCGGTCACCCTTGCCGCCCGCCCCCAGGAGTCCGCCCTTGCCCATCTGCTCCACGCCGACCGCGATGCCCATGTCGGCCTCGCCGGCCTTGATCGTGAGCATCACCGTGCGCATCGCGGTCGCGCCGGTCGCGCACGCGTTGGCGACGTTGTACACCGGGATGCCGGTCTGGCCGATCTGCTTCTGGAGTTGCTGGCCCACACCCGCCTGCGAGTTGAACAAGCTGCCCGCGGCGAGCACGCCCATGTCGTGGATGGTCACTCCCGCGTCGTCGAGCGCGCCGAGCGCCGACTCGCTCGCGAGGTCCATGAGGTCCTTGTCGGTGTGCCGACCGAACTTGGTCATGTAGGCGCCGAGGATCCAGACGTTGTCTGTGCGCTTCGGGTCAGTTGTCATCACGCCTCACTTGGTTCGAATGCGAACGCGACCGCTTCGGTTCCGTCGTCGTCGGTGCCGGCCACGAACGTGGTCATGCGCACCGGCATCCCGAGCTTCACGTGCTCCGGATCGGGCGGCACGTTCACGAGGTTGGCCTTCACCGATCCGCCGCCGTCGAGATCGACGAGCGCCGACACGTACGGCGCGGGCACGCCGGGCACGGTCCGGTGCACGATCGTGAACGACCGCAGCCGGCCCGTGTTGGCCAGCTTGCGCCGCTTGAACTCGGTGCCGCCCTGATCGGCGTCGGCGTTGCGCCGGTCGAAGTACAACGCCCCCGAGCCGACGGCCTCCCACGCCACGAGATGCGGCGGGCCGTCGTCGATCGCGAGGTAGCCGACGATCGGAACCTGCTTCCCCATTTCGACCTCCTACGTCAGCGGGAACGGTAGCGCCGATGCGAGAATGGCACCGGCGAGCGTGGCGGAACTGGCAGACGCGCCGGGTTTAGGTCCCGGTCTCGAAAGAGGTGGGAGTTCGAGTCTCCCCGCTCGCACAGACGGCAAATGAGCGCGCCCGGGGGCTGACCCGAAACCCGGCAGACTGGCGGCATGGACGGCGACACGGGCCCGCTCGGGCCGGAGAGCGTGGCGTGGGAGCTGCACGCGTCGCCCGCGATGCTCACGGCCGGGCTGCGCGCCCTGCTCCTGCAGTTGTGGCACCCGTCGATCGCGAGCGCGGTCGCCGCGCACTCCGAGGTCGCGCGCGACCCGTGGCGGCGCTACCAGTCGACGGTCGCGTTCGTCACCAGCGTCACCTACGGCGACGACGAAGAAGCGGCCGCGGCCGTCGCCCGGGTCCGGGGCGTGCACACCTACGTGCGCGGCGTCGACGTGCGGGGCGCGCCCTACTCGGCCGCCGACCCGGCGCTGCTCGCGTACGTGCACGCAACGCTGGTCGACAGCGCGCTGTGCGCGGCCGACGTGTACGGGCCCCGCCTGTCGGCCGGTGAACGCGACCGTTACGTCGCCGAGATGGCGCGCGTCGCGACCATGCTCGGCCTCGACGAACCTCCCCGCACCGCGTCGGAGGCCGCGGCCGTGATCATGACCGACGACGCAGTCGGCAAGAGCCGCCCCGGCCGCGACCTGGCCTGGCTGCTGGCGCTCCCGCCGCTCCCGGTGTGGATGCGCGCTCCCTACGGAGTGCTGTTCGCGAGCGCGGTCGACCTGCTGCCGCGCGCGTGCGCGGTCGACCTCGGCCTCCTGCCGGTGTGGACCCCGGCTCGCCCCGCCGTGCGCGCGTGGAACACCGCGCTCCTCACCTCGACGAGTCTCGCGTTGGGTTGGCGCCCCGCCCGACATGCCCTCCGCCGCGTCGCGCGCCGCACCTTCGCCGCCCGCTGAGCCAAAACGCTTCAACAGATGAAGCGATCCGGGGGTCAGCGTTTGCGTTTCTTGTTGGCTTTGCGGAAGAGCTTGCGCTTCGCCTTGCGCTCTTCTTCGGCGAGGAGCTGGAAGCCGACCTCGTTGACGATGCTCTCGGCCTCGTCGAGGAGCGCGGCGACGTCGGGGTCCGACGCCGAGAGCGGCTCGGGCTCGTCGGGCTTCTTGGGGGTGAGCGACCCGTATTGCCAGCCCGCGTCGATCATCTTGCGTTCGTACTTGGGGCAGTCGGCCGGGCACTTCCACGGCGCTTCCGGCGCGAGGTCGAGCACGCATTTCCGCACGGCTTCGCCGGATCCATAAGTGCGGCTCTGGTAATGGCGGCAATCGGTGCGCATCGTCACACCCCTATTGTCGCGCTTCGGGCCAATGCTCCGGAATCGAGTGCTCTCAGCTGAGCCAGTCGGCGGCGTGCTCGAGCAGGAACCGGCTCACCCCGAGGCAGCTCTCGAGCGTGTCGCAGGGCACTTCCTCGCCCCGGCGGATGCCGAGCAGCGAGACCTTCTGGTGGGCGACGATCCGCAGGGTCCGCTCGGGGGCGTCGGTCACCGACGGGTACGAATCGGTTGCCGACACTTCCACCGGCAGCTCGCGCCCGCCCACCCCGGCCAGCTCGGTGGCGAGCACGAGGAGATCGGGGCCGTGCGGCAGCGGCGGGAGCGCCCACGTGAAGCTCAGCGGGAAGTGGAAGTCGTCTTCGGGATCGGCTTCGTCGTCGAGCGCGATCACCGCGTCCTCGAAGCCGAGCAGCACCCGCGGATCGATCTCGAGCGAGAGATAAAGGTCGACGGGGCCCTCGCAACCCTCTTCGGGGTGCAGGTCGACCTCCCACGTCTGGCGCAGCGAGTAGCTCTCCACGAAGTGCCGCTCGTCGTGCACGTGGAAGCGGTGCTCGACCGCGTGGTCTTTGAGATCGGCAACGAAGCCGGCGACGTCGATGACTGCCATGTCAGGTGCCGAGCGTACCGAACGCGAAGTAGGTCACGAGAACGCGGAGGCCGTGAACGCCTGACGCAATCCGGCAATGGCCCGGTCCCACGACGGCCGCGCGGCCGGCATGAACGCGAACAAGCCGAAGAACCCGTGGAAGAGCCCGTCGGCGCGCACGATCTCGGTGGGCACACCGGCGTCGCGCAACCGTTCGCCGTAGGCCTCGCCCTGATCGCGCAGCGGGTCGTACTCGGCCGTGATCACGATCGCCGCGGGCAATCCCGCGAGATCGGGCGCGCGCAGCGGCGACATCCGCCAGTCGGCGTGGTCGTCGGTCGTACGTGCGTAGTGATCGAAGAACCAGCGCATGCCGTCGGCCTCGAGGAAGTAGCCCGTGGCGTTGTCGACCATCGACGGCCGCTCGAACTCGTGGTCGGTCACCGGGTACACGAGCAGCTGGAACGCGGGCATCGCGAGGCTCTCGTGCTTCGCGACGAGCGCGGTCACCGCGGCGAGGTTGCCGCCGGCGCTGTCGCCCCCGACCGCGATCCGGCCCGGGTCGATCCCCAACTCGCTCGCGTGCGCGGTGACCCAACTCCAGGCCGCGACACAGTCGTCGACCGCGCCCGGGAACTTCGTCTCCGGAGCCAGCCGGTACTCGACCGACAGCACAATCGCCCGGGCGTCGTCGCACAACATGCGGCACAGTTGGTCTTCGGTCTCGATCGAGCCCACCACCCAGCCGCCACCGTGGAACCAGACGAGCGCGGGCAACGACTCCTGCGCGTTCGGACGGAACACGCGAACCGGGATCTCCGAAGCCGGGCCGGGGATCGCGAAGTCTTCGACGGCGTGCACTTCACGCTTGGGCAGCGCTCCGCTCGTCGCCAGCCGATGCATGGCCGCACGCGCACTCTCCGGAGTGCTCTCCGGGGTGATGCCGACCCCGGCGTCGCCGAACATCTGCACGATCTTCTCCGCAATCGGATCGAGCGGCATGGCACTCCTCGTCAGGTTGAAAGCGCCGCGGCCAGCGCCGCGAACGCGCGGCCCCGATGCGAGATGGCATGTTTCTCGCCCGCCGTCATTTGCGCAAACGAGCGACCGTCGCCCTCGACGGGAACGAACACCGGGTCGTAGCCGAAGCCACCGGCGCCGGACGGCACGGCCGCGATCACACCCTCGACCTCACCGCGCACCGAGACCTCCCGACCGTCGGAAAAGCACGCAATCGCCACCGTGGCGAACCGCGCCGTGCGCAGCGTGGGATAGACGCCTTCCATCTCGCGCAGGAGTTTGGCCGTGTTGTCGGCGTAGGTCGCGTGCTCGCCCGCGTAGCGCGCCGCGTGCACACCGGGAGCACCTTCGAGCGCGTCGACCTCGAGTCCGGTGTCGTCGGCGATCGCGGTCACGCCGGTGGCGGCACAGAGCGCGGCGGCCTTGATCCGGGCGTTCTCCTCGAGCGTCGAGCCGGTCTCCTCCACGTCGGGCGCCGACGTGATCACGGGGAGTGCGGCGACCGCGGCCGCGACGAGATCCGGGCGTTCGAGGAGGAACGCGACCGTGTCGTCGCCGACGTCGACTGCGTACGCGACGATCGGCGCGGCAATGTGCTCGACGAGGATCTCGTTGATCTCGCGGGCCTTGTCGACGTTGCGCGTCGCGAGGACGAGCGGCAACTGCAACGCGGCCATCAGGGACGCGGTGCAGGTGCCTCGGCGATCATCTCCACCTGCGCGGCGACGATCTCGGAGATGCCGCTCTCGGCGAGTGCGAGGAGCGCGTCGAGATCGGAGCGGGTGAACGCCACGCCCTCGGCGGTTCCCTGCACCTCCACGAAGCGACCGTCGCCGGTCATGACGACGTTCATGTCGACCTCGGCGCGCACGTCTTCGGAGTACTCGAGGTCGAGCATGGGGGTGCCGTCGATCACAC
The DNA here is from genome assembly GCA_964558245.1 of uncultured Burkholderiales bacterium. Classification (GTDB taxonomy): domain Bacteria; phylum Actinomycetota; class Acidimicrobiia; order IMCC26256; family PALSA-610; genus JBBQER01. The sequence continues at coordinate 6,122 of CAZLEC010000113.1, forward strand.
CGACCGAGATCGCGGCAACCGGTTGCAGCACGGGATGACGGGTGAGCACTTCTCTCGCGAGCAGACGGCTGCACGCGTCGTGCAACGCGATCCAACCGCCGCAAATGGACGCGGTACGGGTTCCGCCGTCGGCCTGGAGCACGTCGCAGTCGATCGTCAGCTGCACGTCGGGCATGGCTCGCAGGTCGGTGGCCGCGCGCAGCGACCGACCGATCAGTCGCTGGATCTCCTGGGTGCGACCGCTCTGCTTGCCGCGCGCGGCCTCGCGCTCGACGCGCTCGGGCGAAGAGCCCGGCAGCATCGAGTACTCGGCGGTCACCCAACCCTTCCCGGATCCCTTCAGCCACGGCGGCACGCGCCCCTCGAGCGAGGCGGTGCAGAGCACCCGCGTGCGACCGAACTCCACGAGCACCGAACCGGTCGCCATCTCCGTGTAGTCACGGGTGAACTTCACGACCCGCAGGTCGTCGGGTTGGCGGCCGGACGCACGTGTGGACACTCGACTCCTCGGAAAGACCCGGAACGGGGCGGTTCAAATGTGCGTGCTGAGGTGCGGCGCAGCCAACGTGACCGCTTCGCCGAAGGCCTCGGACGCCTCTTCCGCGGAGGCTACCGGGTCGAGTGTCGGCCACAAATGCGTGATCATCAGACGGCGGGCGCGTGCCTCACGGGCCGCGACGCCGGCCTGTCGGGCCGAGAGATGGATCGCGACCCGGATGTCGTCGTCGAGATACGTCGCCTCCGACAGCACGAGATCCGCGCCCGCGCCGAACGCGTCGACACTCCACTCCGGACCGGTGTCGGCGGTGTACACGAGGCGCTTGCCGTCGTGCGCGACCTCGACCGCGACGGTCGGCGGCGGATGATCCGTGCGCGAGAACCGCAACTTCGCCTCGCCGATCTCGGCCCGGTCACCGTCGCCGACCGTGCGCCAGTCGAAGGTGTCCTCGAACGTGCCGACCAACCCTTCGAGCACCTTCTCGAGGCCCTCCGGCGTGTACACCGGGAGACCGAGACGCTCGAGGCCGTAGCGGTTGAGCACGTGGAGGCCGTAGAGGTCGACGCAGTGATCGGCATGCCCGTGGGTGATGACCACCGCGCTCAGGTCGGCGGGGTCGATGTGCTCCTGGAGCTTCGCGAGCGTGCCGTTGCCGCAGTCCATCCAGATGTTCACGTCACCCGCGCGCACGAGGTAGCCACTGCACGCGCCGCCGGCCGGCGCGCCGTACGAGCCCGAGCACCCGAGCACCGTCAACTCCACGACCAAGCCTCCACAATCTCGACTTCCGGCCCGCAGAAACGCGCACCAAGGTATCGGAACGTCTCCACGTCACCACTCGTCACGAACTGCACGCGATCTTCGGGCGCGCTCCCGCCGCCGCCGGCAACGAGCTCGAGCACCTCGAACGCCGTCTCTTCCGCGCTCGACACCAACACCACCTCGGGGCCCATCACGTCGGCGATCGTGCGCGCGAGCAGCGGATAGTGCGTGCAGCCCAGCACGAGCGTGTCGACGTCGGCCGCCTTGATCGGCGCGAGCAGGCGCTCGGCGAGCACGTGCACCTGATCGGACTCGACATCGCCGGCCTCGACGAACTCGACGAAGCCGGGGCACGCCGCGCACGTGAGCTCGAGCGAGTCGTCGATCGCGGCCGCGGCCCCCTGATAGGCGCCGGAGGCGATGGTCCCGACGGTGCCGATCACGCCGATCCGTCCCGATCTGGTCGCGCGCCGCGCTGCGCGCACGCCCGGTTCGATCACTCCGGTGACCGGCACGGTCACGTAGCCGCGCAGATGATCGAGCGCAGCCGCCGACGCGCTGTTGCACGCGATCACGATCATCTTGACGCCGCGCGCGATCAACACGTCGGCGATCTCCGTCGAGTACTTCAACAGCTCGTCAGCGGGCTTGGGACCGTACGGAAATCGTCCGGTGTCACCGAAGTAGATGATGCGCTCGCCGGGCACCAGATCGAGGAGCGCGCGCACAACGGTCAGCCCGCCGAGACCACTGTCGAAGAGTCCGATCGGACGGGTATCGCGGGACATGTGGCAGTGAACGGTAGCCGCCCGCGTGACCGGCCCCGGGCTCAAGGGCGGGCCGGGTGCGCGGCGCGGCGAACGCGATCGGCGACGGCCGCGCCCAGCCCGTCGGAGCCGGATGGGCTCACCACCAACAAGACGTCGAGGCCGAGATCGTCGGCTTCCCGCAGCCGCGAATACAGCACCCGCGCGTACTCCTCGGTGTCGTGCGGCGCCGTGAGCACCACGACCGGGGCCGGCAGATCCGCGGGCACGGGCGCCGAGGCCAGCAACCCGACCCGCTCCGATCGCGCCAGGATCACCGCGGCACGCGCGGCGGCCGCGGCCGCGTCGACCAACTCGACTTCGGCTCGGGGCGCGTAGTGCGACGCCAGCGTGCCCGGGGCTGCTGCCTCACCCGAGGTGCGCGACGCGCACACACGGCCGATGACGCGCTCGACCTCGCCGCGGCTCACGCCGCCGACTCGCAGGATCGCCGGCTCGGCGCCGGTCACGTCGACGATCGTCGACTCGACTCCGACGCGGCACGCTCCGCCGTCGAGCACGATCCGCACGTCGTCGCCGAGATCGGCGCGCACGTGCGCGGCCGTCGTCGGGCTGACCCGACCGAATCGGTTCGCCGACGGCGCGGCAACTCCCCCGCCGAACGACTCGAGGAGCTCGAGCGCAACCGGATGATCCGGTACCCGCAGCCCCACCGTGTCGAGCCCGCCGGTGACCTCGGGAACGACACGCGCGTGATCGCGTCGCACGACGATGGTGAGCGGGCCCGGCCAGAACGCGTCGGCGAGCAACCTCGCGTCGTCGGGCACATCGCGCCCGAGCTCGTCGAGCTGGTCAGAACGGGCGATGTGCACGATCACCGGATGACGGGGCGGGCGGCCCTTCACCAAGTACAGCCGGCGCACCGCATCGGCGTTGGCCGCGTCGGCGCCGAGCCCGTACACCGTCTCGGTCGGGAACGCGACGAGCTCACCCGCGCGCAACGCATCGACCGCGCGCGCGACCACGCGGCTCGTATCGGTCACCAGTAGTTGATGCGCGTCGCGCGCTCGACCACTTCGTCGATCGGGTCGGTCCACGCGCCCGACGACAGGTACTTCCACCCACCGTCGGGGAGCAGCACGACGATCGTTCCCGCGTCCATCTGCGCGGCCGCCTTCGCCGCGCCGGCCATCGCCGCGCCCGACGAGATACCGGCGAACACCCCGCACTCGTCGAGCAGGCGGCGAGTCCACTCCACCGACTCGCGCGGCCGCACGATCATCTTGCGGTCGAGCACCGACGGATCGAACACGGGAGGCACGAATCCGTCGTCGAGGTTGCGCAGACCCTGCACCAGCTCACCCGCGGGCGGCTCGACCGCGACGACGCGCACCGACGACTTCCGTTGCTTGAGGTACTTGCCGACGCCCATGAGCGTGCCGCTCGTGCCGAGCCCGGCAACGAACACGTCGACCTCCGGGCAATCCCGCAGGATCTCCGGGCCGGTCGCCTCGTAGTGCGCGAGCGGGTTGGCCGGGTTGCCGTACTGGAACAGGAACACGTAGCTCGGGTCGTCGGCCGCGATCTTCTCCGCCATGCGGATCGCGCCGTTGCTGCCCTCTTCCCCCGGTGAGGTCGTGACCTCCGCACCGAAGATCTCGAGGAGCTGACGCCGCTCGACCGACACGTTCTCCGGCATCACGACACGCAGGTTGTAGCCGCGCAGCTTCGCGACCAGCGCGAGCCCGATCCCGGTGTTGCCCGATGACGGCTCGAGGATCGTCGCGCCCGGGGCGAGCACGCCGTCGTGCTCGGCCATCTCGATCATCTTCAGCGCGATGCGGTCCTTGGAGGAACCGCCGGGATTCTGGCCCTCGAGCTTGGCCCAGATGCGAACTTCGGGTTTGGGCGAGAGCTGGTGCACCCCGACGAGCGGGGTGTTGCCGATCAGGCCGAGGATGCTGTCGAACTTCGGCACGCGCTCACGCGCCGCCCGCGACCGCGGGCAGGATCGACAGCACGT
>CAZLEC010000114.1:0-10106 GCA_964558245.1 uncultured Burkholderiales bacterium
CTCATCCGGGGCGCGGGTCCGCGCCCGGCCCCTCGCCGAGGGCGGCGAAGATTGGCTCGAACACTTTCGTCCAGGCCGCGAGGAGCCGGTCGTCGTCGAGGTCGAGAATGCGGTGGTTCGTCGCCCACTCGATGAGCCGGAAGTAGATCAGCGGCGCGAGGAACAAGTAGCCGAGCGCCTCGGTGTCGATCGCGGAGTCCGAGCCCGCGGCGCGCTGGAGGTCGCGCAGTCCGGCGGCCGCCGATGCGTAGGTCAGCTCGAAGTTCTTCGCGTGCTGTTCGTCGAGGAGCCCGGGCGGAAGGTTGTGCGCGTCGCGGAGCATGATCAACGCGACCTCGCGGTTCTCGTCGGCCTTGGTCAGCGCGATCCGACCGATTGTCTCGAGGTACTCGCGCACCTGCCCGGCGGCCGGCTTGGGCATCTCGCTCGCGGCGCCGAGTTGCTCGCGCCCTTTCTCCACCTGCGACTCGAACACGGCGCGCACGAGGTCGTCCTTCGTCGCGAAGTACCGGTGCACACCCCCCGAGCCCTTGCGGAGCCCGACGGCCTCCTCGATCCGGGCCACGGTCGTCGCCTTGATGCCCTGATCGGCGAACAGGCGGGTCGCGGCGCGGACGATGCGGTCCCGAGTGGAGTCCGAGGCGTTCATGAGCTAAAAAGAAAGTACTTGCTTTGGCGAGGGAGGACGAATGGGAACACCGCCGACACTTCGGATCGAGGGTTCACTGCGGCGGGCGTTGGCCGCCTTCGACGCCGACCGGCTGCGCTGGCTCGACGCCGCCGCCGCGCTCGGGCCGCTCACCGGGTTGCGCCTCGGCCCGGCCACGGTCTGGGTCCTGAGCGATCCGGAGGCGGCCCGGACGATGCTCGTGACCGAGGCCGACGCGTGGACGCGGCCGCCGGCCATGCGGGTGCCGATCCGGCTCGGCGTGGGCGAGAACCTGTTCACCCAGCGCGACAAGGCGTGGCGGCTGCTGGCTCCCCAACTCGCACCGTCGTTCCGCAAGCGTGCGCTCGACGAGCGTCTCGCCGGGCTCGGCGAGCTGATCGAGCGCGAAGTGGGCACGCTCCCGATCGGCGAAGAGGTCGATCTCGAGCTCGCGATGGGTCGCATCGCACTCATCTTGGCCGCTTGGGTGCTGGTTGGCGATCACCTCGATCACGACCGGGCCACCGAGATCGCGGAGCATCAGCGCCACGTCGTCGCGTGGGTGGGTCGTCGCCTCGGCCGGCTCTCCGCCGCAGTGCCGCTGGCGTTCGGCGCGCCGACGCGAGTGATGCGGGAGCACCGCCGCGCGATTCGGGCATACGCCGACGACGTCATTCGCCGCGCGCAGCGTCGCGACGGGCGCGGGCCCGACGTGCTCGCAGCGCTCGTCGACGCGCGCGTGCACGGCAAGCCGCTCTCGGCCGACGAGTTGCGCGGCCACGTGCTCGGTCTGTTGCTCGCCGGGAACGAGACGACTGCGGCCGCGCTCTCGTGGGCGCTCGTGCACGCGTCGCGCAATCCCGCCGAGTGGGCGCGGCTGCGGAGCGAGCCGAAGCGTGCCCGCCTGTTCGTCGACGAGAACCTGCGCATGACGCCGGCCGTGTGGGGCATGGCGCGCACGCCCACGCGCGGCGGCGTCACGCTCGCTGCCGGTGCGCACGAGTTGGCGGTCCGCCGGCCCGAGGTCGTCACCGTCTACCTGCGCGCCGCGAACCTCGACCCGGCCGTGTGGCCCGAGCCGCAGCGATTCGATCCCGACCGCCACCTCACGGCGGGGCGGGAGCAGCAACGGTCGCTCATCCCGTTCGGGTTGGGGCCACGCGGCTGCATCGGCCAGCATCTCGCCCTCGCGGAGATGCTCGCCGCGCTGCCGGTGCTGGCCCGGCACGGCGACGTCCGCATCGATCAGGAGGTGCGGGAAGACGCCAGCTTCGCGTTGCGCGTCGCGGGCGGACTGCGCGGTCGGTTCACGCGAGCAACCGGCGGCAGCTGCGCGGCTCCGTAGGGAGCACCCGAATCCGGTTGAGTTTGCGGAGCGTGAGCGGAAATCGATTGGATTGGCCGGTGATGCGTGAAATCGTGTGCCATTCCTTCGGGCCGCTCGATCAGCTCTCGATCGAGGAGCGTCCTTCCGTCGACCTCGGGCCCAATCAGGTTCGCGTCCGGGTCACCGCGTGCGGGGTCAACTTCGTCGACGCGCTGCTCGTGCAGGGGCTCTACCAGATCAAGCCGCCGTTGCCGTTCGTTACGGGCGGCGAATCCGTGGGAGTGGTCAGCGAGCTGGGTCCGGGAGTGACCGAGCTGAGCACCGGCGATCGGGTACTCGTCACCAGCGGACTCGGCGGCTTCGCGACGGAGATGGTCACCCCCGCGGCGCGCGCCCTGCGGATGCCGGCGTCGCTCACCGACGGCCAGGCGGCCACGTTCATGCAGAGTTACATGACCGCGTACTTCGCGCTGGTGCACCGCGCGCACGCGGAAGCCGGCCAGTGGTTGCTGGTGCTCGGCGCGGGCGGCGGGGTCGGTCTGGCCGCAGTCGACGTGGGCCGGGCCCTCGGGTTGCAGGTCATCGCCGCGGCTTCGTCGGCCGAAAAGCGCGACATGGCGGTGAGCCGAGGGGCCGCCGCCGTGATCGACTCGTCGAGCGAAGACGTGAAGGCTCGGGCGCGCGAGATCAGCGGCGGTGGTGTCGACGCGGTGTACGACCCCGTGGGTGGCGCGGTCGGCGAAGCGTGCCTGCGCGCGCTGCGCGACGACGGGCAGTTCCTCGTGATCGGCTTCGCGTCGGGCGTCATCCCGAAGCTGCCCGCCAACCAGGTATTGCTGCGCAACCGGCGGGTGACCGGCGTCGACTGGGGCGGATGGGCGGCGCAGTCCGGCCCCGCCAACCAGGAGATGCTGCTGCGGGTGCTCGCGATGATCGAAGCCGGTGAGCTCCGGCCCGTCGAGCCGGTGAGCTATCCCTTCGAGCAGGCCGCACAGGCGCTCGCCGACCAGCAGAACCGCAAGGTCGTCGGCAAGGCAGTGCTCGTGCCGTAGCGCCCGTCAGAGCGCGTCGGTACCCGCTTCGCCCGTGCGCACGCGGAAGGCGCCGTCGATGGGAATGATCCAGACCTTGCCGTCGCCGATGGCGCCGGTGCGCGCCGCGTCCATGATGCACTCGGCGACCTCGAGCGCGTCGTCGTCGTCGACCAACACCTCGAGCTTCAACTTGGGAACGAAGTCGACGGTGTACTCGGCGCCGCGGTACACCTCGCTGTGACCGCGTTGGCGGCCGTAACCCTGCACGGCCGACGTCGTGAGGCCGAGCACGCCGTGGCTCTGGAGAGCAGCCTTCACGTCGTCGACTTTGAACGGCTTGACGATCCCGACGACGAGCTTCACGGCGCGCTCCTCCTGGCCACGTTGGAACGCTCACCGCTCGGCGAACGCATAACCCGTCTCCGAGTGCTCGCTGATGTCGAGACCCGAGTATTCCGCTTCGTCGCCGACCCGCACGCCGCCCGGGAGGACCTTGGTGAGCACCCACACGATCGCGAAGGTCACCACGAACGAGTAGACGAGCGTGACGGTCACCGCGAGGAGTTGTTCGCCGAGCAGGCCCCAACCGCCGCCGAGCAGCAGGCCGTTGCGGCCGGCGGCGTTGACGTGGCGGTCGGCGAAGAACCCGAGCAGCAACGACCCGACGATGCCTCCGACGAGGTGCACGCCCACGACGTCGAGCGCGTCGTCGAAGCGCAGCGTGAACTTCACGTTCACCGCCGCGTAGCAGATCATGCCGGTCACGAGCCCGATCGCGACGGGTGACATGCCGCCGACGTAGCCCGCGCACGGTGTGATCGCGACCAAGCCCGCCACCGCGCCCGAGGCCGCGCCGAGTGTGGTGGGGTGGCGTCCGTGCAGCCGCTCGACCAACAGCCAGCCGAGCATCGCCGCCGCGGCCGCCAGGTGGGTGTTCACGAGCGCGTGCACGGCGAGCGCGTTCGCGCCGAGCGCCGAGCCGGCGTTGAAGCCGAACCAGCCGAACCAGAGGATCCCGGTGCCGATCAACGTGAGCGGCAGCGAGTGGGGCGGCATCGGCGTACCGGGCCAGCCGCGCCGTTTCCCGATCACGAGCACCACGGCCAGCGCCGCGATCCCCGCGTTGATGTGCACGACCGTGCCACCGGCGAAGTCGAGCGCGCCGCGACGAGCGAGCCAACCGGCCGGCGCAAACACCCAGTGCGCGATCGGCGCGTACACGAACACCACCCACAGCCCGATGAACCACACCCACGCGCCGAACCGCATCCGGTCGGCGATCGCGCCCGTGATCAGCGCGGGCGTGATCACCGCGAACATCATTTGATACGCCATGTACAGCGACGGCGGGATCGTGAGCCCGAGACCGGCCGGCGCGGTGTCGAAATGGCGGAGCCACGCGAAGTCGAGGTTGCCGATCCAATGGCCGGTGCCGCCGAACGCGAGCGAGTACACCACGACCGCCCAGAGCACGCTCACGAAGCCGAGGCAGAAGAAGTTCTGCATGAGCATCGTGAGGACGTTCTTCGCGCGGACCATGCCCGCGTAGAAGAACGCGAGGCCGGGCGTCATGAACATGACGAGCGCCGCCGACATGCACACCCAGGCCGTGTCCCCGGCGTTGACCCTCAACTCGCGCCCCTCGCAGTCTTGTGACGCCTTTCTTTAGCGTGTCTGACGAGTAGCTTGCACATTCTGGACACGGTCGTGACGGCACCGGGCGGGGGTGCTCCCGGGACTGCCGCTCACGATCCGCTCGGGCCACGGCCCGAGAGCTGTGGAACGTTGTGAAGAATTCTTCGCAGGTGTGTCCTCCGCGGCCGGCTCCGTTCGTAGCCAGGGTGAGAGCCGGCGCCGAGCCGGCCCCCGGTGCAGGGAGCCCCGAATGACTCCCGACCCCACCACCTACCCTCCAAGCCGACGGTTCGCCGTCTTCTCCGAAAGGACGAATGTCATGACTCAGTACCTCTTGTCCGTGTGGCACAGCCCCGCCAACCCCGTGCCCGACGATCCCGAAGTGATGCAGCAGGCGTTCAAGCAGGTGGACGCGTTCAACGCCGAGCTCCAAGCCCAGGGGCTGTGGGTGTTCGCCGGGGGGCTGCACGCGCCGGAGACCGCGACGGTCGTACGCGCCGGCGACGGCGACCCGGTGATCACCGACGGTCCGTTTGCGGAGACCAAGGAACAGCTCGGGGGCTTCTGGATCATCGACGTCCCGGATCTGGATGCCGCGCTCGCGTGGGCCGCGAAGGGCTCGGCCGCCTGCATGGGGCCCGTCGAGGTCCGACCGTTCCAGGACGAGCCGCCGAGTTCCTGAGCCGAAGTGCCGGACCCGACGCGACGCGGCGACGCACTCGATCTGGAGCGGATCTTCCGTGAGGAGTCCGGTCGCGTCGTCGCCACCCTGGTCCGTCTCTTCGGCGACATCGACATCGCCGAGGAGATGGTCCAGGAGGCGTTCGTCGTTGCGAGCGAGCGCTGGCCGGTCACGGGACTGCCGCCGAATCCCGGTGGTTGGATCACCACGACGGCCCGCAACCGCGCAATCGACCGGCTGCGCCGTGAGGCTTCTCGTCACGACCGCCACGCGCAGGCCGCGCTCCTGCACGAACGTTCCGAGCCGATCGAGGCGGCGGGCGTCGTGAGCGACGACCGCCTCCGGCTCATCTTCACGTGTTGTCACCCGGCGCTGGCCCCGAGCGCGCAGATCGCGCTCACGCTCCGATTGCTCGGCGGCCTCGAGACTCCGTACATCGCGCGGGCGTTCCTCGTTCCCGAGCAGACGATGGCCAAGCGCCTCGTGCGGGCGAAGCAGAAGATCCGCGACGCGAAGATTCCCTATCGCGTGCCGCGCGACGCGGAGCTTCCGAGCCGGCTCCGATCCGTGCTCGCCGTCGTGTACCTCGTCTTCAACGAGGGCTACACCGCGACGGAGGGTGAGGCGCTGATCCGCGCCGACCTCTGCGCCGAGGCGATCCGTCTCGCGCGCCTGCTCGCGGAGCTGATGCCCGACGAGCCCGAAGCTCTCGGCCTGCTCGCGTTGTTGTTGCTCTCCGAATCACGGCGCGCGGCCCGCACCGCGGCCGACGGGAGCATCGTGTTGTTGCCCGATCAGGACCGCACGCGTTGGGACCACGACCTCGTGGCCGAGGGCCAGGAGATCGTGCGCCGCTGCCTCCGCCGGAACCAGCCCGGCCCGTACCAGATTCAGGCCGCGATCAACGCAGTGCACAGCGACGCACCGACGGCCGCGGCCACCGATTGGCGTCAGATCCTCGCGCTCTACGACCAACTCCTCGCGATCGCCGCGAGCCCGGTCGTCGCGCTCAACCGCGCAGTCGCGCTCGCCGAGCTCGAAGGTGCGGCGCCCGCACTCGCGGCGGTCGATGCGCTCGATCTCGAGAGCTACCACCTCTACCACTCGACGCGTGCCGAGCTGCTCGCGCGGCTGCAGCGATTCGAAGAGGCCGGTGCGGCGTACGACCGCGCGCTCGCGCTGACGGCCAATGCCGCCGAGCGCGCGCTCCTCGCGCGGAAGCGTCGGGCGTTGCCCGCGGGCTAGCTAGCGCGCGTCTACGAACCCAGGCTCCCGGTCGGGAAGCCGCGGACCTCGACTTCACGAGTTTGGCCGCCGGCCGCGAGGAACGCGGCCATGCGCGGGTGCGCCTCGGGATCGCCGAGACACGCGCGGAACAGCTGGTCCTCGGTGAGGAGACCGTCGATGGGATCGGGGAGCGCGGCATCGACCGCCGACTTGGCCCGGGCGATGGCCTCGGCCGGGAACGACGCAATGCGCGCCGCGAGCGCGTCCACGAACGGGTGCAACTCGGTGTCGGGCAACGCGCGGTTCACGTAGCCCCACTCCGCGGCGGTGACCGCGTCGATGTCGTCGGCGCCGAGCACGATCTCGAGCGCGCGGCCCCGGCCGACGAGCCGGTGCAACCGTTGGGTGCCGCTGCCGCCGGGAATAATGCCGACCGCGACTTCGGGCTGCGCGAGTATCGCCCGGCCGATCGCGGCGAACCGCATGTCGAACGAGAGGGCCAGCTCGCTTCCCCCGCCGCGCGCAATGCCCTCGATCACGGCGATGGTGGCCTTCGGCATCGTCCGGAAGCGATCGACGATGCGGTGGAAGTCGCTGAGCTCGGAATGCCGGGTGGAGTCGTCGGCGGGCAGCGCCTGGATGAGGGTCACGTCGGCGTGGGCGGCGAAGAACTCCGGATCGGCGGAGTCGAGGATGACGACCCGCGCGGATTCGTCGGCCTCGACCTCGCGGCCCAAGCGGTCGAGCTCGATGATGAGCGGGAGGTCGATGAGGTTGATGGGCGGATGATCGATCGTCGCCCGGGCGATGCCACTGTCGACTCGGACGCGGAGCAGTTCGTAGCTGTCGTAGGCCATGCCGGGAATATAGGTTCGCGAGATGCTCGACGGCGCCCGGATCTTCCACGTCAACGTCAACTGCCGGTCGCTCGAACGGTCTCGCGCGTTCTACGTGGACGGTTGCGGGTTGCGCGAGGGCGTGCGTACGGCGCCCGAGCGCGCGCAATCGGGTGCGGCGTTCGGGCTCGACCGCGCGCGTTGGGACGCGTGGATCCTCGTGGGTGCGCAGGGCTTCGAAGGCGGTGCCGTCGATCTGCTGGAGTGGCAGGAGCCGGGCCCAACCGGATCCGCGCCCGCGGCGCTCTACGAGGCCGGCTTCCAGCGCATCGGCGTACTCGTTCCGGATCTCGACGCCGCGATCGCGAGCGCGTCGGCGCACGGCGGTGTCGTGTGGAGCGAACCGCTCGCGCACGAGCTCCCGAACGGCGGGTCGGTGCGGATCGTGATGATGCAAGATCCCGACGGCGTGACCTTGGAGCTCATCGAAGGCGACGCGAACCGGCTCTCGTTCGTGAGCGTTGCCTGTCTCGACCTCGAAGGCTCGGTGGCGTTCTATCGCTCGCTCGGGTTCCGGGAGCTCGCCCGGTTCCCGAGCACCAACGAGTCGGGCGCGCACCTGCACGTCGACGGCCCGGTTGCGATGCACGAAGTGCTCATGCGCGCGCCGGGTGGCGGCGACGTGCACCTCATGCTCGTGGGTTTCGACGTGCCCGCGGTGGTGCGGGGCGCGTCCCGGCCCGCGAACGCGCTCGGGATGTGGCGCACCGCGCTGGTCGTGCCCGACCTCGCCGCGGCCGTCGCCGGCCTGCGCGCGGCCGGGGTTGCGCTCCTGTCCGAGCCGCAGTCGATGTCGATGGGCACCGGCCTCCCGGAGCTGCGCTTCGTGTGCTTCCGCGGTCCCGACGCCGAAGTGATCGAGCTCATCGAGCAGCCCGCGTCGTCGTAGCGGGACCGCGTTAATCGATTGACCCCGCGGAACGCACCGGCGACACTTGTGGCGTCGCCGACGGGAAGGAGGGCGTGTCCGATGCAGACCATCGTCACGAGCGTCCTCCGCCGCGGTCCGGCCGCCTTCTGAGCCCGGGCGTGGGGAGGACGCGTTGCGCGTCTCGAACTCCCATTGCCCGAAAGGAAGGCGCCCGTGCGCCCGATACCGGAATGGCTCATCACCGACGACGTCGATTACGTCGAGCGCGACCTCGGCAATCTGAAGTCGGGAAAAGAAGCCGAGGTGTTCGTCTTGGAGCGGACGCACGCCGGCCGCTCGTGCCTGCTCGCGCACAAGCGATACCGGCCGCGCACGGTGAGCCAGAAGGGCGAGCTCGAGGCCCTGGGCTTCCAGCGCGGCAACCGCTTCATGAACGACCTCGCGTACCGCGACGGCCGCAAGTTCGCGAAGTCGCGAGATCGACGCGCGGCCGAACGGATGACGAAGTACGGCAAGAAGCTGCTCACCGGACGGTGGACCGGCCACGAGCTCGAGGTGATGCAGCACGCCTGGGGCGCCGGCGTGAGCGTTCCGTATCCCGTGGGTGCGCGGGGCGACGGCCTCCTCATGCAATTCGTCGGCGACTCGGACCGCGCGGCCCCGCGGCTCGCCGAGGCCAAGGTCGGTGCGAGCGAGATTCGGGCCGCGGCGGTGCAGCTCGTCGAGAACCTCAGGCTGCTCGTGGGCGCGGGGTTCGTCCATGCCGACCTGTCGGCGTTCAACCTCCTGTGGTGGGAGGACCGCCTGTGGCTGATCGACTTCCCTCAGGCCGTCGACGTGACCACGAATCCGCACGCCTTCGACTACCTCCACCGCGACCTCACCAACGTCGGCAGCTGGTTCGCGCGGCACGGAGAGGTCATCGACGTGGACGTCCTGTACGCCGAGCTCGTCGCGACCGCCGGCACCGCCTGAGGGTGCGGTCGCGGGCGCCTCAGAACGGGGCCGCCCCGGTCGATGAAGGTCGGTGGAACTCCGTTCACGCGGACAACGTCTCCACGTAACCCGGGCGAAACGGGTCCGGCGGATCGTCGGCTCGAGGTCGTAAGGGGTGACGCATGCAGTACGAACCGACCGACGTCAACTCGAGCCTGCTCTCTTCGCCGCTGCGCCCGCAGCTCATGGTGCTGTTCGGCGCGACGGGCGACCTCGCCCGCCGCAAGCTGTTGCCCGGCCTCTTCCACCTCTCGCAGGCGGGACTGTTGCCCGAGTACCGCATCGTCGGTACGTCGCTCGACGACTTCGACGACGACGGCTTCCGAGACTACGCGCGCGGCGCGCTCGACGAGTTCGCCCATCACGGCGTGCCCGACGACGACTGGGAGGCCTTCTGCTCGCGACTGTTCTACGTGTGCCAGTCGGCGGGCAACGAAGCGCTCGCGAAGCTCGTCGACGAGCTCGAGGACGAGCTCGGCACCGAAGTCGCGCGTCTGCACTACCTGAGCGTCCCGCCGGCCGCCGCTCCGGAAGTGGTGCAACGCCTGGGCGCGGTCGGCTTGGCCGAGCGCGCGCGCATCATCATGGAGAAGCCGTTCGGCACCGATCTGGCCAGCGCGGTGAAGTTGAACGAGACGCTGCACGCGACGTTCGACGAGAGTCAGATCTTTCGCATCGACCACTTCCTCGGGAAGGAAGCGGCGCTCAACATCCTCGCGTTCCGGTTCGCGAACGGCCTCTTCGAGCCCATCTGGAATCGCCAGCACATCGCGCACGTGCAGATCGACG
>CAZLEC010000115.1:0-7341 GCA_964558245.1 uncultured Burkholderiales bacterium
ACGCCGATCGCGTTGAGCGGACCGACGTTCTGCGCACCGGAGCACGTGCCCAGGATCGTGCTCACGAGCCCCGTGGTGAGGAGCATCTCCCACAACATGGCGGTCGTCGGGCTGACGCCGGCGCCGGGCAGGGTGAGTCCCGCGGTTCCCTGCTTGTGCACGAGCGCGACCAGCACCAGCACGGCCAAGACGGCACCGACGGCCTGGGAAGCGAGATAGCCCGGCACTCGCCGCCACGGGAAGTCGCGCCGCATCGCGAACGCGACGGTCACCGCGGGATTGAGGTGCGCGCCCGAGACGGACCCCATGAAGAGGATGATCGCGCCGACCATGAGGCCGGGGGCCGCGACCTGCTCCGGGGCGCCGATCGCATGACCTCCGAAGCGCGTGTTGACCATCCCGGCCCCGGCCGCGACGAGCACGAGGAAGAACGTGCCCAGCAGCTCGGCGAACATCCGGCGCAGCTCGTTCGCGTCGTCGAAGAAGCCGAACCGGTCGCGTACGAAGTTGGTCGGGTAGCCGAGAGCTCGCGCGAATCCCTCGGCGTTCGCTCGCGATGACCGTCGCTCCATGTCCTCGCGCGTCTGCGCATCCATGAGGCCTCCTTCGCGGTCGCGGTGTACCCCGATTCTCACTCCATGACCCGGAGTGTGGAGGGAATGTCCATCGTGGCGAGCCGCCGGAGATCGAGCAGGGGGGCGACGGCCACCGCCAACGCCCCCAGCCCGATCGCGGCGAGCGCGGTGGTCCACTGCATGACGTTCACGATTCCGATGTCGGGGATGATCGTCGTGAGCATCCGGGTGACGATCCAGGTGAGCACGATCCGCCCGAGCCCGATCCCCACGATCGTGCCGAGCAAGCCGGTGAGGAGGCTCTCGACGACCGCGATCGTCATCACGGTGTTGAGCGGAAGCCCGAACGCGAACATGGTTGCCTGCTCTCGGGCGCGTTCGTCGAAGTTGATGCTCGAAGCGTTGAACGCGATGAGCGCGGCCAGGACCACGAGCGCGATGTCGATCACGTGGAGCACGCCGAGCAGCTCGTCGAGCTGTTTGCTCACGGCGTCGACGGTGGCGATCGGGGCTTCGACGGATGCGACGCCGGGCATCCCGAAGAGCGACCGCTGCAACTGGGTGATGCTCACTCCACGCGCGGGCACGACGGTGACGACGTTCGCGATCCCCTGCAGCTTGAAGATCGAGGCCCAGCGGAGATCCATGAACACGGTGAACCGCGCCGGCAGGTTCGTGATGCCGAGCACGGGGAACGAGGTGTCGACGAAGCGATACGACCGCAGCCCGGTTCGGACCGGGTGGCGCAGCACGACCCGGTCGCCGAGGCCGACATGCAGGTCGTGCGCGGCCTTGGCGGCGATCACGAGACCTGGTCGCGTCGTGTCGAGCGCACCTTTGCTCACGCGCGGCTTCCACACGCCGTGCTCGAAGTCGAGCAGGCTGATCAACACGCCGAACGAGGCCGTGCCGCGGTGGAGGTAGCCGCCGGTCTGGAGGTCGATCTCGGCTCTCGCGACCGTGCGCGCGTGCGCGACGGCCTGCACGGCCGGGGCGGCAGCCAGGTTGTAGTTGTCGAGGGTGACCGTCGCGGTGTTCGCCCCGCCGGCAGTGATCTCGGATCGCGCGGTACCGATGGTCGCGTTGATCGCGTCGACCAGTCCGAGCAACGCGACGAGCACTGCCATCGTCACGGCGATGCCGAGGGCGGTGAGCGCCGATCGCCGGCTCGACCGCAGCACGTTGCGGAAGGGCATCCGGACGATGCTGCTGCCGACGAGGGGGAGGCGCAAGTGCCGGAGCCGGCGCGTCTTCGGCGCGATCGCGGTTCGGCGGATGGCCTCGACGGGCGGGACGCGCACCGCGCGCGCCACCGGCCACGAGATGGCCACCAGCGATACGAGCACGCCGAGCGCGGCGCCCTGTGCGAAGGTTCCCGCCTGGAATCCCGTCTTCCACACGGGGAGCGGCAGATAGCTGCGGAGCACGTTGCCGACGAGACGGTCGACGAAGAGTCCGACGCCGACGCCGAGCACCACACCGCCGAGCGCGATCTCGAGGCCGACGAGGAGCGGCCGCACCGCGATCCGCGACGGGCGGGTGCCGAGCGCCATTGCGATGCCGATCTCGCGTCGCTGCGCTTCGACGATCCTGACCATGAGGTTGAACGCGCCGAACGCGGCGCCGGCCAGGAGCATGGCCGCGAAGATCGCGTACAGCCGGCGGGTGCTGTCGACGGTGTTCGAGAGCGAGATGCGGGCCGGATCCTGTTGCCCGGTGTTCGTCGTGAAGGCGACGCCGGGAAGCCGCGCGGTGATCGCGCGGCGCAGCTCTGCGGTGACGACGGGAATCTCCGATTGGGCGCGCACTCGCAGCATGAGGTCGTTGGCCTTGCCCGGTTGCCCGAGGAGCTGTTGCGCGGTTTCGATCGACGTGAACGCGATCGCGTAGTCGGACGCCGTCTCCTGGGTCTGTTGCGCTCCGAGCACGACGAAGTTGTCGGGAGTGAGGCCCTGCCCGACGTACGTGAGGTGGCGGTCGCCCGAGGTGATGATCCGGCCGTGGGCCGGCAGCTTGTAGTAGCTGCCGAAATGCCGGTCGAGCACGATGATCGGCTTGCCGCGGTCGGCGGCGCGCAGGTTGCGGCCCTTTTGCACCGCGAGCGTGGCGACGGCCGGCGCGCCGTGCGCGAGGTCGATCCCGACGACGGCGCCCGGCACCAACAGCGTGCGCTTCGCCGACGACGCGTCGATCTGGATCGGACCGTCGAGACGGACCGACAGCGCCGCGATGTCGGCCGCGTGGGGGATCGCCCCGACCGCGGATCGCAGGGCCGACGTGTCGGCGTAGCTGCCGCTGCCGAGTTGCACGCGCAGGTCGTACATTTGGGTCACGCGGTAGCTCGCCGCGTACGACGCGCTCCTCCATGCCGACGTGCTCAACAGCCCGGAGTAGAAGCCGGAGCCGATCCCGATGATGAGCGCGATGCCCGCGACCTGGAACCAGCGCGAGCGGAGATCCCGCGCGGACCACCGAAGCAGCGAAACCAGGCGTTGCATCGTCTACCAGCGCAACGACGAGAGGGGAACCGTCCCGCCCTCGGGTGGGCCGTCGGACACGATGCGGCCGCCACCGAGCTCGATGACCCGGCCCGCCGCTCGGGAGATCTCACGGTTGTGCGTGACGATGATCACGCACGTGCCCAGCCGCGCCTGGTCGTGCAGCAGCTCGAGGATCTGGACTCCGGTTCGGTAGTCGAGCTCACCGGTCGGCTCGTCGGCGAGCAGGAGGCGGCTGCCGGTCGCGAGGGCGCGCGCGATCGCCACTCGCTGTTGCTCGCCGCCCGACAACTGGTTCGGGAAGTGATCGAGCCGGTCGCCGAGGCCGACGTCGCGCAGGACCTTCTCCGCGGCGTGCCGCTCGTGCCGGCCGTGCGCGACGTCGATGCCGAACTCGACGTTCTCGCGAGCGGTCAGCCCGGGGAACAGGTTGAACGTCTGGAAGATGAACGAAACCGTCGCGCGCCGGTAGGTGAACAGCTCGCGCCGGCTGGCGCCCGTGATGTCACGGCCGTCGATCACGACCCGACCGCTGGTCGGCACGTCGAGCGCGCCCACCATGTTGAGGATCGTCGTCTTGCCGCTCCCCGACGGTCCGAGCACGACGGTGAACTCGCCGGCGTCGACCGAGAGGGTGACGTCGTCGAGTGCCGTCACCGTCTCGGAGCCGACGTGGTAGCGCCGCGTGACGTGTTCGAGGGCGACGACGGGCATGGTTCCTCTCCTGCTCCTACGCGCAGAGCCGGACGAATGTGTAGCCGCGGGCGCGCAAGCCGTCGACGATCGCCGGCAGCGCGGCCACGGTCTGGCTGCGATCGCCGCCACCGTCGTGCATCCCGATCACGAGCCCCTTCCCGGTTGCGGTCGAGAGCACTCGAGAAGCGATCACGTTCGTACCCGGGCGCAAGTAGTCGGAGGGGTCGACGTTCCAGAGGATCTGGCTCAGGCCGAGCTTCGTGCCCTCGGCGACGACGGTCGCGTCGGTGTTGCCACCGGGTGGACGGAAGCACGACGGACGACGCCCGATCGCGGCCTGCACGGCGTCGGCGCTTCGCGTCAACTCGCTGTCGATTCCCGCCGGTGACAACGTGGTGAGATTGGCGTGGTCCCAGGTGTGGTCCTCGACCGACATTCCCGCGTCGGCCTCCGCGACGAGCAGGCCGGGATTGGCCGCCGCCTCCGTCCCGACCGTGAAGAACGTGGCCGGAACCCCCTCGCGGGCGAGCGCGGCGAGCATGGGGAGCGTGTACGCGCTCGGACCGTCGTCGAAGGTGAGCGCGACCTCGTGCGGGCCGACCCACGTGCGTTGTGATGCCGGCGGCGCGTAGCCGAGCAGCGAGAGCGCGATCCCCGACGAGGATGCCCACGGTGTTGCCAGGCCCGCGATCGGAGCGTGCCGGCCGACGGGCGGGAGCGCGACGGGCGCCGCGTCGCCGAACGCGCGCACGCGGCCGTCGGAGAAGGCGATCCAGTACCCGTGTCCCGACTTCGTCGGTACGAGCCCGACCGCCGGCGCGCCCGATCCTGTGGCATCGCCGTAGTGCACGGCGTCGCCGAAGCGGTAGACGCTTCCGTCGCGTCCGAGGAGCCAGTAGCCGCGGCCGTCGCGGGTCGCCGAGATCGTCGCGATCGGCTGGCTCAGCCGGAACGCGCCGAGGCTGCCGAAGAACCGCGCGTTGCCGAAGGTGAACACACCCCCGTCGGAGGCGACGAGCCAGTAGCCCCGGCCCGACGGCGTCGCGACCATCCCGCCGATCGGTTGGTTGAGATGCGTGCCCCCGAGGCTGCCGGCGAACCGCGCGTCGCCGAAGGTGAAGACCCCGCCGTCGGTGGCGACGAGCGAGTAGCCGTTCCCGGTCGGGCTCGCGGCGATGTCGACGATGGGCCGGTTGAGCCGGATGCCGCGCAGGTTTCCGCGCATCGGTGCGTCGCCGAAGGCTCGGACGTAGCCGTCGAGCGCGGCGAGCCAGTAGCCCTTGCCGGTCGGACGCGCCGCGACCGCGATCACGGGCTGCGGTTGTGGTGCGTCGCCGAGACTTCCGCGAAACCGCGCGCTCCCGAGCGTGAAGACGCCGCCGTCGGTACCGGCGAGCCAGACCGCGGGCGCCGCGACGCGATCCGCGACCCGGCGCGTCGTCGCGGACGACGGCTGCGCCGAGGCCGGTACGACGGTGACGACCACTCCCGCGACGAGCATCGCGAGCGCGGCGATCGCGATGCTCGAGTGCGTCTTGATCACATGGAGTCTTCCGGTTCGGGGGCGAGCACGTCGTCGGGCCCGTGGTGCACGGCAAGATCCTCGATCTCACACTCGATGCCGTCGCGCTCTTCCCACGCCCGGACGATGCCGGCCGCCTCGTCGGAGCTCTCACAGGGAATCGTCGCGACCAACTCGCCGCGTTCGTACACGCTCACTTGCATCGTCGGTGCTCCGGCATCGAATTCGCCAGTCATCGTTGTCTCCGTTCGTCGGGGGTGCTCAGGGTGATCTCTCGGCCGGCGCCGAAACAGGGTCTTTCGTCCATCGGATTCGGCTGACGCCGGCGAGCGCTCGACTACCCGACCCCGATGCGGACGTTGTAGGCGGTGATCGCGGCGTCGGCCTCGCGTTGCGCCTTCTGCAGCGCCGCGCTCGGCGACAAGCCGCCCGTGAGCATCGCGATGAGCCCGTCCTTGATCCCGTCGCGCAAACCTTGGTAGTCACCGACGAGCGTGCCCGCGGTCGACGCGTTCTCGGCGCCGGTCGTGAGCTGGTCGTAGCTGACCCGATAGAAGGGCTCTGCGGCCCACTTCTTCACGAGCGCGGGGACGGTGGTCGCGTCGGTGCGGATCGGGGCGAAGCCGCCCTCGACCGCGACCGATGCTTGCAGCTCCGGCGACGCGAGGTACTTGACGAACTGCCACGCGGCCGCCCGCTTCTCCAACGAAGCGGACTTCGAGATCCAAAGCGATCCGTCGCCGACGGGCACGCCGCCGCCGCCGTTGATCGACGGGAGCGGTGCCACGCCGATGCGCACGCTCTTGTACTGCGAGCCTTGCTCGAGCGCCTGCTTGACGGTGCCGAGCACGCCGCTCGCCTCCATCGTCATCGCGGCTTTGCCCTGACCGATGGCGAGCAGGTGGTCGAAGTTGCCGGTCGCGCCGCCGGTGTTGAGCGCGAGCCCACTCTTCACCATGTCGTCCCACCACGTCCAGATCTTGGTGGCGGTCGGCGTCTCGAAGGTGGCGGCCGTGGCCCGGGCGTCGCGCCCGTTGCCGTTGTTCACGAGCGTCCCGCCCGACTTCGCGTTCAGGAACTCGAAGATGTACGGCTCGATCCGGAGCGCGATGCCGTGCGGCGCCGCGCCGGTGGAGACGATCTTCTGCGAGTACTCCTTCACCTGCTCGAGCGTCTGCGGCGGCTTGTTCGGGTCGAGGCCGGCCTTCACGAAGGCGGTCTTGTTGTACCAGAGCACCGGGTTCGAGAGGCTCCACGGCATGCCGTAGAGCACCTTCTTGTAGGAGAAGTACGCCGTCGCCCGCGGCAACATCTTCGTGAGCGAGTAGTGATCGGCGTCGACGCAGGCCTGCACCGGCACCACGCTCTGACTGTCGATCATGCGCTGAACCGTCGTGTCCTCGGGCTGGAAGAGATCGGGCAGATCCTTCGTGGACAGACCGGCGAGGTACTTCGTCAACAGGTCCTGGTAGCTCGCGAACTGCACGAGGTTGACGTGCACGTCGTGCTGCGAGCGGTTGAACGCGGCCGTGGTCTTGGTCAGCCAGTCGGCGTTGGCGCGCGACATCTCGTGCCAGAACGTCACCTGGACCGGCTTCGTCGCCTTCGCGAATTCGGTGAGCCCGCAGTCGGCCGGGTTCACGGCCCCGCCGCCGCCCGGCTGGGTGCCCTTGGTGGTCGAGCTACCACCGCCGCACGCGGAGAGCGCCAGCGCGCCGGCCATCGCAGCAATGAGGATCGAGCGTGTTTTCGGCATGCTTGGAACGTACGGACCGCAACCGGCCTCGGGCAGGGCCTGAGCTACCTGAGGAGAAGGGCCTTTCGGCCTTGATGATTGCGGCTGCGACCGCCGGCCCTCGATCGCCCGTGCAACCGGTGTCGGCCGGCCGGCCGGGCCTGCGGATCTGCGCCTTGTTCATTGCGGCTGCGACCGCCGGCCCTCGATCGCCCGTGCAACCGGTGTCGGCCGACCGGGCCTGCGGATCTGCGCCTTGTTGATTGCGGCTGCGACCGCCGGCCCTCGATCGCCCGTGCAACCGGTGTCGGCCGG
>CAZLEC010000115.1:7441-10084 GCA_964558245.1 uncultured Burkholderiales bacterium
TGCGGCTGCGACCGCCGGCCCTCGATCGCCCGTGCAACCGGTGTCGGCCGGCCGGGCCTGCGGATCTGCGCCTTGTTCATTGCGGCCGGCCCCCATGTCAGCCGATGCGGCTGTTGTAGTCGTCGAGCGCGGCGTTCGCCTCCTTCGCCGCGGCGGCGACGGCCTGCTCGGGGGTGAGCCTGCCGTCGAGCATCCGACCGAGCGCGTCGACGATCGCGCCGCGCACGCCCTCGTTCTCCGAGCCGTACGCACCGGTCACTGCCCCGGTCGTCGCCGCGTTCACCGGGCCCGCGAGGAGCTGGTCGTACGCGACCTTGTACTCGGGTTGCCGTACGTATTGCTGCGCGAGTGGCGACATGGCCGCGGCAGTCTTCGACACGGGCACGTATCCGGTCGCGGCGGCCCAGTCCGACTGCACCTGCGGTGTGGCCAGGAACTTGGCGAACTCGTAGGCGGCGGCCTGTTTCGCAGGCGCCGACTTGTTCACGATGTAGTTCGCGGCGCCGCCGACGAGGACGCTGCCGTCGGCGCTCGTCGGGCCCGGCATCGGTCCGACGCCGAGTTGCACGTTCTTGTACTGCCCGAGGGAGAACAGCTGCGAGATCGTGCCGAGCGCGGCCGACGTGTCGATGGTCATCGCGGCGTCGCCTTTGCCGACGGCGAAGTAGTGGTTGACGTCGTTGGTGCCGGTGCTCAGCGCCAGCTTCGACTTCACCATCTCGTCGAACCAGCTGAAGATGGATGTGCCGGTCGCGTCGTCGAACGTCACCTTCGTCGCGCGCGCGGTGCGGCCGTTGTCGTTGTTGACGAGTGTGTGCCCCGACTTGGCGAGCCAGTGCTCGACCGGCCACGAATCGGTCTTCAGCGCGATGCCGAACTTCGCGGCGCCGCTGTTCACGATCTTCTGCGAGTCGGCTTGCACGGCGGCGAACGTGAGCGGCGGCTTGTCGGGGTCGAGGCCGGCGCGCCGGAACACGGCCTTGTTGTAGTAGAGGACGGGGTTCGAGTCGTTGAACGGCATCGGGTAGAGGACGCCTTTGACGCTGTAGTACGCGACGACGCGCGGGAACAGGTCGGAGGTGCTCGCGCCGTCGGCCTTCAGGCACGATGCGATCGGCAGCACGGCCTGCGAGTCGATCATGTACTGGAGGCCCGTGTCCTCACCCTGGAAGAGGTCGGGCAGCGCTCCGGTCGACAGGCCCGCCTTGAAGCGGGTCGCGTTGTCGGTGTAGCTCGCCGCCGCCGAGAGCGTGACGTGCACGTCGTGCTGTTGCGCGTTGAACTGGTCGGTCAGCTTCTTCAGCTCGTCCGCGTTCGCGCGGGTCATCGCGTGCCAATAGGTGATGTCCACGGGCTTCTTCGCGGCGCGCAACGCGGCGAGCGGGCACACCGGCAACGGCTGCGTGCCGCCCGGGGTGGTCGGGCCCGCGCCCGTGCTCGACGACCCGCCGCCGCATGCCGCCAGCGCGACCGCCATCGCGGTGGCCACGACTACTCGCCGGAGGTGGTGATTACCCATGTCGATTCCCCTCAACCCTTGACTGCGCCGGCCGTGAGGCCGCGCACCAATTGCTTTTGGAAGACGAGGAGCAGGATCAGCAGCGGCAGCGCCGCGAGCACCGTGCCCGCGAACGTCACGTTGATCTGATCGACGCTCACGCGACTGAGTTGGCGCAACCCGACCTGGACCGTGCGGTAGTGATCGGTCACGACGAGCGGCCACAGGTACTGGTTCCACGCGTCGAAGAAGGAGAAGAGCGCGAGCGCCGCGATCGTCGGGCGGGCCAGCGGCACCGCGACCCGCCACATGAATCGCAGATGGCCGTAGCCGTCGAGCTCGGCGGCGTCGCGAAGGTCTCGCGGCAGCGAGAGGAACGCCTGGCGCACGAGGAACGCCCCGAATCCGGTCGCGAGGAACGGGACCACGAGCGCGCCGTAGGTGTCGAGGCCGAGGAAGTGCCCGATGAGCGGGAGGTGGCCCATGCTCACGACGGTCTCGAGGTTCGTGAAGAACACGACCTCGAAGGGCACCATCATCGTCGCCAGGAACACCACGAAGATCGTGCGCTTCAGGGGAAAGCTCAAGAACGCGAACGCGTAGGCCGCGCAGATCGACGTGACGAGCTGGCCGGCGACGATGAAGAACGTCACGACGAAGCTGTTGTAGAGGTACGACGACACGTGCCCCTGTGTCCACGCCTGCGAGTACCCGCTCAGTAACAGGTGCGTCGGCACGAGCGTCGGCGGGCGGGCCGCGATCTTGTCGGCCGGCAGGAGCGAGTTCACCACGGTGATGTAGATCGGGAACAGCACGATCACCGCGAGCACACCGAGCAGCACGTAGCGGTTGATCTTGCGGGCCCGGTGCGCGATCGCCGGCCGCGCCCGCCAGCCCACGATCGCCAGCACGACGGAGCCGGCGAGCAACGCGGCCACGATCACGAGGAAGTGCGCGAATCCCGGCGCGAGCGCGGCGATCAACCGGGTGGGTTCATCGCTCATAGCTCACCCGCCGTTCGAGCAACCGGAGCTGCACCATGGTGAGCACGAGCGTGATCGCGAACAGCGCGATCGCGAGCACGGCGGCCTTGCCGTCGTTGTTCTCCTGGAACACGGTCTTGTAGATCGCGTACACGAGCACGT